>JAEYQO010000048.1 GCA_023409975.1 Bacteroidota bacterium
TGCAACTATTCACCCAAAGTACAAGAGGGGCTTAGTTACGAACTTCAGAAAACCAGCCCTTGCTGGTAAAGGCTTTCAGCAGATGAACGGACGATTATAAAAGTTTACCGGACAACAGTGGTTAGCCATTAGCCATTGGCTCGTCCTGCATTGACATCGGACATCCGATATCTGACATCTGAAGTGAGGGCAGTTTCTTGTGGGTTGTGGGTTGTAGAGACGTTGCATGCCACGTCTCTACTCCAATGTCCTCTCTGTTTGTAATTCATGGTGCAAAAATGGGTTGGGAAAGGCGGAGGACCATCCACAAAAACTATTACCAACAAGTGACCAATACTGAACGACTACTGAATCAGTACTGAATGTGTCAAGAATGTGTCCGGAACTTCTGTGACCGAGGTCTGACTCTAGCCTGACTTTAGCCTGACTCAACCATGGCTCTGGCAGGGCTCCGGGTGGTCTGAGGTACAGCCCACGCATCAATACCGTGGTGAGACCAGTTATTTTGAGTCTAACAGATCACTAACTACCAGCCACTCACCACTGCCGCAGAACTCTCAACCCTCAACTACCAACCAACAATCCGTACCACCCTGGAGACCGGCTTAATAAAAACGGGAAACCAGTGAGTTTCACAGCCACTTTGGAGATCAAAAAGCGGATTGATCATTGGTCCTGTCGGAATGCTAAAAACTACCCGACAAGCCACCCTGTAGATTATAGAGATTTTGGAAACCCGAGTCGCTGAGCCTTTGAATTACGATGGTACTGCGAATGCCTTTCTTACAATAAACGACAACAGGAATATCCTTTGGAATTTCCGACTGCCGGCCGACCAGCTCCGACATCGGAATATGGATGCCACCGATATGATGAGCGGCTCTTTCAAAATCTTCACGAACGTCCAGCAGGAGGAAGGACCTGCCCTCCTCCTTCCAGTCGTCAAGATCTTTCATGGAAATATTGCGTATCATGATCAGTTCAGTGCGTCCCAGAGCAGGTCCTTCAATTCACTGATGCCTTGTTGCCTCACGGAAGAAATAAAGACATGTGGAATATTCTCTGGCAATAGCCGCGATATCTCATCACGGAGCTCCTCATCCAGCATATCGCTTTTACTCACCGCAATGATCATCTTTTTATCAAGTAGCTCCGGATTGTACTGTTCCAACTCATTATAAAGAATCCGGAATTCCTCTGCATGGTCTTTACTATCAGCAGGAATCAGAAACAACAAGGCGGCGTTACGTTCTATATGCCGCAGAAACCGGTGGCCCAGTCCCTTACCTTCAGCAGCCCCCTCGATGATACCTGGCAGATCGGCCATGCAGAACGATTTGTTATCGCGATAGGAAACAATGCCGAGTTGAGGCGTCAGCGTCGTGAACGCATAATCAGCAATCTTTGGCTTGGCAGCACTCATCACAGAAAGCAGTGTGGACTTACCGGCGTTCGGAAAGCCTACAAGTCCCACATCAGCCAGGATTTTCAGTTCAAGATATTTGTAACCTTCGATGCCTGGCTCCCCTGGCTGAGCGTACTCCGGCGCCTGATTGGTGGGGGTAGCAAAGTTGGCATTTCCGAGACCGCCGCGACCGCCCTGAAGCCAGACGACTTCCTGACCGTCTTGCAGTACTTCCGCTTCTACCTCACCCGTTTCCTCGTCCTTTGCGATCGTACCGAGCGGTACTTCTATAATGATATCCTTCCCGTCGCGACCGGTACAATTATTCTTGCTGCCGTTCTCACCGTTCTCTGCGTGAATATGCTTCTGATAACGCAGGTGGAGTAAGGTCCAGAGCTGCGCATTCCCTCTGAGGATGATATGTCCTCCCCGTCCACCATTCCCGCCATCGGGACCAGCCATGGCTTTGAACTTGGTGCGTGCAAAATGCAAACTGCCGGCACCGCCTTTACCGGACCGGCAGAAGATTCTTATATAGTCAACGAAGTTACCTTTCTCCACTAGGCAGGCAATAGATATTTATCAATCTCGCGTGTGAGCAGTTTGAACGTCTCTTCGATATTACCATCCCCTTTCACGCGCTCCAGCTTACCCTGAGCATCGTAATGGTCCGCAACTGCGGCTGTTTTGGAATGATACTCTTTGATACGCTTACCGATCACTTCCTCATTATCGTCACTTCTTCCCGAGGTAGCACCTCTTCCCATCAGACGGGTGACAAGTTCCTGCTCGGGCACCTCGAGAGAAAGCAGGAGGTGGATCTCAGTATTCTTGAATTCGAGAAGGCGATCTAGCGCTTCGGCCTGTGCGCGTGTTCGCGGGAAGCCATCGAATATAAAACCACGGGCATCTGGAGTATCATCGATCTTGCCACTGATCATTCCGATCACTACTTCGTCAGGAACGAGCAGTCCCTGATCCATATATTTCTTAGCCTCTTTCCCCAGAGGTGTCTGCGTGCTCACTTCATGGCGGAGCAGATCGCCGGTTGAGATATGGTGCAGCTTATAGGTCTCAACTATATTGGTCGACTGAGTACCTTTTCCGCTACCCGGAGGACCAAAAAGAATTAGGTTAAACATAGATGCTTTTTTTCAATGATGAAGTTGCAAAAATACGCAAAAGGGAACTATGTGACCTTGAAGGCTTCGGTCATAACGTTCTTGTGGCCTTCCGGTGTCGGACGCAGTTGGCAGTTATTGGCCTTCGCCACTGCTCTGAATTTCGTCTGGGTGATGGCCGACGACGAATGGCCAGTCTGGTCTTAATTTATTTTACGATCTCGACTCTGCCCGTGGCTTTTTTTCGAAATCATCAAGTGTTTGCCAGATGTAGTACCCTGGTTGGATGCTGTGTGTATTCCAGGTAAGTTCCTGCTGATCCTTCGGCAGATCAGCCTGGAGCAGTCGCACACCGGTTGAACTGGTGATCGTTAGTTTCGGGTCTTTTGCTTCAGCCATCTGTCCATACCGGAAGGCGACCTGATCGTGGGACTTCCGTAACATTTATTCCACTGAGCGTTGAAGAACTAATTTTTTACTGGTGAAAGATTCGCTCCCATACACCACAACTATGTACACACCGTCTGCCTTATTAGAGAGATCTATTTGTATGCTTTCAGAATTAACGTTCGCAGAAAAGACCGTTTGCCCTGACATACTTATTATTTCAAGTCGTTTAATTAGACCGTTTGCCTTGATCCTCAAGTTTCCAGTTGACGGATTTGGAAAAACTCCAAAATCAAGTGTTTCAATGTGTTTTACGTTGGTGATTCCAACTACTTTTCTTATCCGATAGTTGTAAGAATCCGCAATGAACATATTGCCACCAGTATCAAAACAAACTGAATTAGCAGAGGCTAGCCTCGCCTGTAGCGGCGGTCCTCCATCACCACTAAAGCCGTAAGTACCATTTCCAACAATCCTTGTAAGAATTTTTGAAGTATTATCAACCTTCTTTACAACACTGAAGTCAGTAAAAAACAAGTCGCCATTATCATTTAATCTAACGTGAGTTCCAGCCCCTATGTTAGCGTTTAAAGCTGGTCCACCCTCTCCCGTATTTCCAATCACACCAGTTCCGCAATAAGTAGTAACAATCCCGGATGTGTTAATCCTGCCTATTCTGTGATTATCCAGGTCGGCAAAGAATATATTACCGTTCTTGTCGACGGCAATTCCCCGGACACGGCCCAATCTCGTTGCGCTCGTGAGATCACCATTATTCCATGAACCAAGCGTACCGTCACCAGCTATGGTCGTGATGATCCCCGTTTGCCGGTCCACTCTTCTAATATGATAAAACTCATCTGCTATATAGAGGTTATCATTTGCATCAAATGCAATATCCATCGGTTTTCTCAACTGTGCACTGGTGGCCGGACCTCCATCACCGCTATAGCCCAAAGTGCTATTGCCTGCATAAGTGGTCATAATTCCTGTTACAGCATCCACCTTCCTGATTCGGCCATGCCCATAGTCAGCTATATAAAGATTGCCTTGTTTGTCAAAAGCAATGGCATTCGCGTGGGAAAGCTTTGCCGAAGTGGCGGGACAGCCATCACAACCAACGCCTCCTTGATAGGAACCCGCATATAAACTGATTATTTGGGTCTGCGCATCAATCTTTCTGATTGCGGTTTCCTCGGCTATGTAAACATTACCATTAGTATCCACAAGCACATCGTTAACCTTACTTAGATGAGAATCTGTAGCCAGTACACCATCTCCTCCCCAACCGCCGCCGGCTATCGTAGTAATGATGCCTTGTGCAACGGAAGTGAGTGTCAGGAGCATTATTACCAGAGAGGAGAAAATCGTTTTCATAAACCAATTGTTGAGTCTATTAAATTTAATACTTTCTGATGAGGCCATTGGCTTTTGGCCCTTGGCCATTGGCTGGTGTGGGTTGTGAGTTGGGGGTTGGGGGTTGTGGGTTGCGGGATGGGGGTTGGGGGGCCTTGGCCTTCGCTTTGGCTTTTGCTTGGGCTTTGGCCTTCACCTCAGCTTCTCCAGCCAACGGCCAACGGCTAATGGCCAACGGCCTTCTTTCCTACCACAGGGTATGTTATCTATTAACGACCACTGATTATTATCTCATGCTTCGTAATCCGCCGGAAGCTTCCCGGCTGCAGACCTTCAATGGTCAGATGGCCGATGCTGTAGCGCACCAGCCGAAGGGTCGGTAGTCCTACTGCTGCAGTCATTCTTCTTACCTGCCTGTTCCTGCCTTCTGTGAGTGTGAGCTGCAACCAGGCATCTGGAACTGATTTTCTAAAGCGGATGGGAGGATTTCTCGGCGGCAACAAGGGTGCTTCATCTAAAAGCTGAACTATAGCAGGTGCCGTTTGATGATCTTTACCCTGAATTCGAATCATCACACCTTCACGAAGTTGCTGGAGCTGCATTTCATCAGGGTGGCCTTCAACCTGCACCAGATACGTACGCTGGTGCGCAAACTTTGGTTCCAACAAACGGTGAGTGAGTTGTTTATCGTTGGTTAGCAACAACAAACCCTCACTATCGTAATCTAATCTACCTACAGGATACACATCTTTAGGCAAGTCCTGGAAAAAATGTGACAGAGTAGTTTTATCACCCTCAGGTGAAAACTGAGAAAGCACCTGATATGGTTTGAAGAAGAGGTAATACTGAAGCATGATGAAATCAGAACTTCTGAAACAGGCTGCCAGAGCGGGTTCCAGCGTGTTAAAAAAGAAAAACCCGGTCAGTTGTTCACCGCCGGGCTTCTATAAGGATGGGTTAGCAAGTACAATCCTAACACAATATTAAAAAGAAATTCTACTACTAAAAAAAATTCTTCGAAAAATTTTTCAGGCATGTTGATAACCTGTGCACAAGTGTCTGTGATGCGAGATCAAAAGCGACTGAACACTTGCAAATTCTGAAAAGATTTTTACTCAAAAAGATAGGCAGCCTGTTCCAGTGTCTCAGGTTTTCCTACATCAAGAAATATATTTCCGGTGTGATCGAATCCAGAAATTCTTTCAGTTGCTGCATAATGAAGATACACATCGATCATAGAGAATTTGCCCTCGAAAGGCATGTCAAAAATCCTTGTTGATACTACCTGAACACCACTGAATGCATAAGCTGCATATATCCCGGATTCACGTGCCATTCTACGTTCCCCTTTTTGCTGATGTTCCCAGCCGCACAGCAACATATTCTCATCGAACAATAGTTTCCTTGATGAATCTCTTTTCATGACCGCCAGTGTTGCAAAAGCATCAGCAGCAAGATGAGCATCCATCATTCTTCCCAGGTCGAGGTTGGTGAGCACGTCAACATTCATTACTACAACATGTTGCTCGCCTTCGAAGTGCGGTGCCGCTTTCTTTAATCCTCCACCGGTTTCAAGTACGGCATCTCGTTCATCTGAGATTGTAACCCAGCTACCGAAGCCACCCTGTTCTTCGATCAACGATTCAATCTGCTCTGCAAAATGATGAACGTTGACCACTACATCTTCAATACCGAAGCGCTGGAGGTAACGGATACTGAGCTCGAGCAATGTCTTACCGTTGACAGTGGCCAATGCTTTGGGGTGATGATCTGTAAATGGCTTTAATCTGGTGCCCAGTCCGGCTGCAAAGATCATTGCTTTCATAATGCTGCTGCTTAGTTTGTAAAGCTATCCAATCCGGTAAAAACAGAGGGATGCATTTTCCCATGTGGTCATTAACACTACCTTTGCCGCTAAATTGATTTTTATATGTCATTAATAGTTGTGGGCACCATGGCCTTCGATGCACTGGAAACCCCTTTTGGAAAAGTAGATCGTATCATTGGTGGATCAGCAACCTATGCTGCGTGGTCTGCGTCCAATTTCTATAAACCTATCAAACAGGTCTCGATTGTGGGTGGTGATTTCCCCCAGGAAGAGATCAATGCATTATCCGATCGTGGTGTTGAGTTTGAAGGTGTTGAGGTTGTGAAAGAGGGTAAGAGCTTTTTCTGGAGTGGCCGATACCATATGGACATGAATACCCGCGACACACTGGTTACCGATCTGAATGTGCTGGCGCAGTTCAACCCTCAACTACCGGAAAGCTACCAGGACTGTGAATTCCTGATGCTGGGTAACCTCGTACCTGCCGTACAGATGAGCGTGATCAATCAATTAAAGACCAGACCGAAGCTGATCGTTATGGATACGATGAACTTCTGGATGGAAACGGCGATGGATGATCTTAAGAAAGTAATCGGCATGGTGGATGTATTGCTCGTAAATGATAGTGAGGCGCGTCAGTTAAGCGGAGAATATTCACTGGTCAAAGCGGCTCTGAACATTCAGCAGATGGGCCCGCGCTTTGTCATCATCAAGAAAGGGGAACATGGCGCCTTGCTGTTCCATGGCACCCATGTCTTCTTTGCGCCTGCCCTGCCACTTGAGGATGTATTTGACCCTACCGGTGCTGGCGACACATTCGCAGGTGGTTTCATCGGACATCTGGCCCGCACCAAGGATGTGTCCTTCGAAAACATGAAGACGGCTATCATTGTAGGCTCTGCCATGGCTTCCTTCTGTGTGGAGAAATTCGGACCGCTGCGCATGCAGGAAATCACGCAGGACGATATCAAGCAGCGCACGGATATGTTCGTCGAGCTGGTGAATTTTGATATCAATTTGGTTTAGGGGGTTAGTTGGTTAGTTGGTTAGTTGGTTAGGGGTTAGTTGCCTGCGTCTTGGCATTTGCTATTGCTATCGCTACAGCTATCCCTGCCCGCCAACGGTCAACGCAAATGTTACCGGCTAACGGCCAACAACAAAAATCTTAACCCGGGTCAGCAAGACGGCTTTACATCAATGACTTTAACCTGCAATTTAGTGACGCCATTATATTCACACTCTTCCACGGTATAGAGCATATCGAAAGGACCGCGCGTGACAACCTCTTCCTTCCTGCCAAGGAAGAATCCTATACCATCTATAACACATCCGTCATGCTGATGGACAACAAACTTGAGATGTTGTTCCTTGACGACTCTTGAATATCCCTTGTAGTCGTACACGTTTCTTGTCAGGAATACTGGCCGGGTATTCGCCGGTCCGAAGGGCTCGAACTGACGGAGAATATTGTAAAAACCCGGACGGATATCAGACAGCCTGATCTCTGCATCAATTTCAATCTCCGGTATCAGCAGCTCAGGTGCAATACTCTTTGCCACCACTTCTTCAAAGCGCATGCAGAACGCTTCCACTTTCTCCGGCAGCAAGGTCATACCTGCTGCATAGAAATGACCGCCATAATTCTCCAGAAGATCGCGACACTCGTGGATAGCCTCATAAATATTGAAGCCGCTAACAGACCTTGCAGAACCGGACACCTTGCCATTCGACTGGGTCAGAATAATAGTAGGCCGGTAATAGTGATCGAGCAGCCTTGACGCTACAATTCCTACTACTCCTTTATGCCAGTCTTCCTTGAACAGAACCGTCGATTTTCTAATGGGCGTCATCTCATCCTGCTCCAATAATGCCAGTGCCTCTTCCGTAATACTCTTGTCAATCTCTTTGCGGTCGGTATTATCCGACTGTAAGGCCTCGGCATACAGCTTGATCTTTTCCTTATCCTGTTCAATGAACAGGTCCACGGCCTTCCTGGCATCATCCATCCTGCCGGCTGCGTTCACGCGCGGACCGATCACGAACACAATATCGGTCATCGACATTTCACGGTTCACGCCGGAAATCTCTTTGAGCGTCTGGATAGAAAGTGAGGGGGTTTGATTGACCTTCCGAAGACCGTAGAAAGCGAGCACGCGGTTCTCACCGTCAATCGGAACAATATCTGCAGCGATACTGGTGGCTACCAGATCGAGGTATTCATAAACTGCTTCCTGTGAGAGTTTCCACTGCTGCGCCAGCGCTGAGATCAGCTTAAAACCGATACCGCATCCGCTGAGTTCTTTGTATGGATAAGGGCAGTCGGATTGTTTCGGATTCAGAATTGCGTAGGCAGGCGGGAGTATTTCATCAGGTGTATGGTGGTCGCAGACGATCACATCAATTCCGAGTGTGCGGGCATACTGGATCAGCTCAATGGATTTTATCCCGCAGTCGAGGGTAATCATCAGCGTATATCCGTTTGCATGTGCATGATCGATCCCCTTCTTTGAAATGCCGTAACCTTCCGTATAGCGGTGAGGGATATAGTAGCCAAGCTCTCCGGTATAATGCTTTTTCAGGAAGGAGAACACAACAGCAACCGAGGTAGTGCCATCGACATCGTAATCCCCATACACCATGATCCTTTCGTGCCATTCAACGGCTTCACTGATCCTCGTCACGGCGTCCCTCATTCCCTTCATGAGAAAAGGATCATGCAGATGATTTAATTCGGGCCGGAAGAATCTGCGTGCAGATTCAAAATCGGAGACCCCACGTAATGCAAGTATCCGGCAGAGTGCGGGATGTATCTTCAGGTCCTGACCAAGCTGTTGTATAAATTTCTCACTCGCCGGTTTTAATGTCCATCTCTTTTCCCTCATGATACCGTTTCAAGTTGTTGCACCGCTTCATAATACTCCTGCACCCATTGACTCAGGCGAGCCTCGTAAAACTTGTCATCCAGCTTTGAGAAGAAATCGCCATCCTGCATGATCTTTCCCAATAGCTGATCCTGAGCCTGCACACAATGCAGGGCTGTGCTGTAAGGGATATGACTGAAGGACACCATTTCGTAGACTGAGATGAACTGTTCCGGGTATCGTTTACCCAGCTCCTTTTCGATTTTCTTACGCTCGAGGAAGGCCGGCTCTGCCACTTTATCGCGCATCTCTACAAAATTCATCAGCGCCAGTTCGGCTACGGCATCACCATTGGGTTTTCTGGACCGGTCGTACCTGCCAAGTATCCGATCCCAATCGCCCTCATACTGGTCGATCAGACCGGAGAGGATGGTACAATCTTCAAAACCTGCGTTCATGCCCTGTCCGTAGAAGGGGACGATGGCATGGGCGGCGTCTCCGATAAGGGCACTTTTATCGCCAAAATGCCAGGGCTTTATCCTCGTCGTGATCAGAGAGGATGTAGGATTAGTGAAGAAATCCCCGATCAGCGTTGGCATTATGGGCACGGCATCGGGGAAGTGCTCATTGAAGAAAGCGAGTACATCTTCTTCCGTCTGCAGAGCTGCAAAGGAAACAGGTCCTTCAAAGGGAAGGAATAGCGTGCAGGTGAAGGTGCCGTCGGTATTGGGCAGACCGATCAGCATAAAGTTCTTTCGGGGCCAGATATGGAGTGCGTGCTTTTCCATGCGGAGATTCCCATTGGCATCCGGTGGAATACAGAGTTCCTTATAACCATGTTCAAGGTAGAAATGCGTAGCGTCAACCCTGTCCATATAACTATAGCTATTCCGCAGGGCAGAAAAGGCACCATCCGCACCGAAGAGCAACTCCGCTTCCACCATCTGTTCCCCACCTGCTGCATTCTGTAAATAGACCTTATTGGATGGAACATCTACCCGCTGACAGCGTTGTTCGAAATGAATCTTCACGCCTTCCTGTTCTGCCAGCGTCATCAGCTTCTTGTTCAGGTCGCCCCGGCTGACCGAATAGATCGCTTCGTTATTCTTACCGTATTGCTGAAAGGCCGTGGTGCCGTCGGGCTGGTGCAGATAGCGGCCATACATCGGAATGGCAAGGCTCGCGATATCATCGCGCAGACCTGCAAGATCGAGAGCTCTCCAACCCCTTTCGCTCATAGCCAGGTTGATGGAGCGACCTGCAGAGATGGAGGCGCTGCGCATATCCGGCCTGCGTTCATAAACCGACACATCATATCCTTTCTTTCTGAGTATAATCGACAGAAGCGAGCCCACGAGGCCTGCTCCCAATATGGTGACAGATTGTTTCATGAAATGAGATATTTAGGCAAAGTAACTAATTATCAGTGGTTAGTCACGCCTGAGCCTTGCGGGCACCGCCTTAGTACCGGTTCCCCAAAAAAAGCGGCACTGCTTTTTTCTATAAATTGTGTATCTAAAAAAGTCCGGATTCATGAACAGGCATATTCGAAGAGTAGCAGTTATAGGTTCAGGTGTAATGGGTTCCCGCATAGCGTTTCTTTTCGCTGGCATTGGTGTTGAAGTCCTGTTACTGGACATACCACCAAAGGAACTGACAGATGGGGAGAAAAGTAAAGGACTGACCCTCGAGGACCGGGCGGTCAGAAACCGGATTGTGAATGAGGCCCTGCAACAGGCACTCAAGGCGAAGCCTGCCGCCGCTTATACACCCGACGTAGTTCAGTTGATCAAAACAGGAAATATCGAAGACGATCTGAAGGAAACAAGTAACTGTGACTGGATCATTGAGGTGGTTGTGGAACGACTGGATATCAAGCAGCAGCTATTCGAAAAAATAGAACAGCACCGGAAGCCGGGGACGCTGGTTTCATCGAACACCTCGGGTATTCCCATTCATATGATGGCAGCGGGGCGATCGGAAGATTTCAGACAGCACTTCTGCGGCACCCATTTCTTCAATCCCCCAAGGTATCTGCGTCTGCTGGAGATCATTCCCGCTCCCGACACAAAACAGGAGGTGATCAATTTCCATATGGAATATGGCCAGAAGTTTCTGGGTAAGACCACCGTACTATGTAAGGATACCCCGGCCTTCATTGCAAACAGAGTGGGTGTGTTCGGATTTATGGCAGTTTTTCATGCCATGCAGCAACTGGACCTGAATATAGACGAGGTGGATGCGCTGACGGGACCGGTGTTAGGCAGACCCAAATCAGCGACATTCAGAACTGCCGATGTGGTAGGACTGGACACTTTGGTGCAGGTGGCCAAAACACTTCCGCAGCATGCACCAGAGGATGAGGCGAAGGCGCTGTTCGAATTGCCGCCATTCATGGAGCAGATGGTAGCGAACCGCTGGCTGGGTGATAAAACCGGTCAGGGCTTTTACAAGAAGACGAAGCAGGTAAAACAAGTTCAGTCTGCCCCTCCGGTTAGCTATAGTAAAAATGATACGGAAAGCAGTCAGGAGAAGGCGGAAAAGGCCAGCTTTACCACTTCTCCGGAAAGCAGGGGTGATGAACGGAAGGCACCGCCCGTGGGCGAGGCGAGTCATCCGGAAAAACCCCTAGAGGGCAAGAAGGAGACAGTTATCCTCACCCTGAACCTGAAAACCATGGAATATGAGGCAAAGCAAAAGCCACGGTTCGCAACGCTGGAGGCGGCTAAACCCGTCGATCATCTAGAGCAGCGTTTGAAGATACTGTATAGCGGTCAGGACAAAGCAGGTTCGTTTTACAGACTGTTCCACCATTTGCTTTTTGCCTACGTTTCTCATCGGGTGCCGTCAGTGGCGGATGAACTGTATAAAATTGACGACGCGATCAAGGCGGGCTTTGGCTGGGAGATCGGGGCTTTCGAGAGCTGGGATGTCCTGGGCGTTGAAAAAACGCTGGAGCATATGAAGCGTTCCGGGGTGTCTGTAGCCGGATGGGTGGAAGACATGGTGAGCAAGGGCTATAAAAGCTTTTATAAGACAGAAGGCGGTGAGCGGAAGTTCTACGACCAGCGTAGCGGGCAGTACCAGCCTGTGCCCGGCTCAGGCCAATTCATCCTCCTTGAGCACCTTGATGAAAAGATCGTCTGGAGCAATAGTGCCTGTAAGCTTTATGATATCGGAGATGCTGTGCTGGCGCTGCGGTGGAATACCAAGATGAACAGTATCGGCGGAGAAGTTCTGGAGGGCATCAACCATTCCATCGCCCTGGCAGAGCAGCAATACAGAGGACTTGTGATCGCCAATAACGGGGCAAATTTCAGTGCGGGTGCCAACGTGGGTCTCATTTTCATGTTTGCGGTGGAACAGGAATACGATGAGCTGGAATTTGCCATCCGTCAGTTTCAGCAGACGATGATGCGACTCCGGTATAGCAGCATTCCTGTGGTAGTGGCCCCACATGGCCTTTCCCTTGGAGGAGGCTGCGAGATGTGCCTGCATGCAGATGCAGTTCAGGCCAGCGCAGAAACCTATATGGGACTGGTGGAGATGGGTGTGGGACTGATACCGGGAGGAGGAGGCACCAAAGAGATTGTATTGAGGGCTGCAGACAGAAATATCAAAGAAGACGTGGAGCTCAATTATCTGCAGCAACTATTCATCCATATCGGCACGGCAAAAGTTTCAACATCTGCCCAGGAAGCCTTTGACCTTTCCTTTCTGCGAAAAGGAATAGACGGCATATCCATGAACCAGGACAGACGGATAGCTGATGCAAAACGGAAGGTACTGCAATTGCATGAGCAGGGCTATACACAACCTGTGCGCAGGAAACACATCAAGGTGCAGGGACAAGGAGGATTGGGACCATTACTGGTGGGCGTCCACAGTATGTGGCGTGGAAACTATATCTCCGACTATGATAAATTCCTGGCGGAGAAGCTTGCCTGGGTGATGTGTGGAGGAGATCTGACCGGAGCGGGATTTGTCAGCGAGCAGTATCTGCTCGATCTGGAGCGGGAGACTTTTCTGAGTCTCTGCGGACAAAAAAAGACGTTGGAACGCCTGCAGAGCATTCTGACAACGGGCAAACCTTTAAGAAATTAACAGCAACTACCGGGATAGAAATGAGTTAAATTTGAAGACTGAGCTTATATGGGTGTCCTGCATCCGGGCTCAGATAGCATTATGAGAGACCTTAAGAACCTTTTACTGCTGTTCTTCCTTTCCATCGGCAGTGTTACTGCTCAGGCTCAGACCGACCCGCTGATCCAGGCGAAAATGTATGCGGATCAGCAGGATTTCAGGAAAGCGGCAGCGGCCTACGAACGATTGTATGAACAATCGCCACTCGATCAGGAAGTGTATGCGGGCTATCTGGAAACCCTGCTGGCCCTGAAGAAATACAAGGATGCGGAAAAGCTGGTTACACGTCAGCTCACTTTGCGGCAGCATGCCGACCCCTTGTTGCTGATCGACCAGGGACGGGTGCAACTGGCTGCAGGAAAAGAGAAAAAAGCCTCGGAATATTTTGAAAATGCTATTGCCCTGATGACAGGTGAGGATATGCTGACACAGCGGATGGTGCGAAAGTTTACCGGGCACAACCTCGATCAGTATACCATTAAAACCTACGAACGGGCCATTGAGCTGCTCCGGAGCGGCTACCTGTATAGTCTGCCTCTGGCAAGGCTATACGCCAAAAACAATCAGATTGAGGAAGCGGTGAATTCCCTGCTGGGCCTGGGCCCCATGCAGCTCCCTGGTATGGACGACACAAAATCGCTGATGCTGGAACTACTGGGGAATGATCCGCAGAAACTGCAGCTCACACAAAAAGCCCTGATCAGAAAGATCAATGAGTTTCCGGAGAACCCCTGGTATGTGGATATCCTCACCTGGCTCTATATTCAGAAAGACGACTGGGAAGGCGCCTTTATCCAGATGCGGGCGCTCGATGACCGACAGAAGCTGAATGGCTCCAAACTGCTGGAGTTTGCCGGTCTTGCCCGGCGGGAGGGCGCTTATGATGCAGCCCTGAAAGCCGTTGATGCCATCCTGGAAGAACGTAAAGGCCTACCGGTGTTTGCTATGGCTAAGGCGGAGCGGCTGAATGTTCGGATGCAGCAACTGCAGGAGAATCCCTTCTTCAAACCAGAGGATATCACCTCTTTGCAGCAGGAGTATGCAGCTTTTTTCGAAGAGTTTCCGCAGTATTATAATACAGAAACCCTGCGCGACTACGCGCTGCTGGAGGCTCAATATGCAAACAATCCTGAGAAGGGCATAGAATTACTGACCAGGGCTGTGAACACACCCAGTGCGCGGAAGGCGTTCAATGGATGGGCGAAACTTCAGCTCGGAGATTATTATGTTCTTGCCGGGAAGATCTGGGATGCCTCGCTGACCTATAGTCAGGTCGACAAAGAATTCCGGGAGGATATGCTGGGGGAAGAAGCGCGGTTCAGAAATGCCAAACTGGCTTATTACAGAGGTGATTTTGAGTGGGCACAGGCACAGCTAAACGTACTGAAGGCCTCTACATCAGAACTGATCGCCAATGATGCCATGTACCTTTCTGTCCTGATCACAGAGAACATACCTCCGGATAGTAACCTTCATCCACTACGCCGGTTCGCCTTTGCCGACCTGCTGTTATTTCAGAATAAAAATCAGGAAGCAGAGCAATTACTGGATAGCGTCGCCACAGCCTTCCCTGATCATCCGCTGAACGACGACATCCTGATGCTCAGAGCGAAACTAGCCGTGAAACACCGGGAATATCAGAAGGCGCTGGACTATCTGGCTGCTGTATACGATGCCTGCAAAGACTGTGGCAAGGACGATCTGCTCCGGGATGACGCCTTGTTCCAGACCGCCGGTATTTACGAGAAGTACCTGAAACAGCCGGCTCAGGCCAGGAAGTTTTATGAGATGCTGATCCTTGAATATCCGGGAAGCACCTTCGTACAATCGGCAAGAACCCGGTTGAATGAATTGGAAGCTACGCCCCCGAATGGTTAACCACCCCTCGCTAATTAAATAGTTGAAAACAGTAATGTAGACTGTCTACCATTATATTGCCGGCATAAAAGGTTTTAACGACCGGAATATGCCGAGCTGGAAAACAGCCACGCCCTATCCCTGGCAACAGGCACCATTCATCAGACTACTTCCTGCACTCATTGCCGGAATTATTGTCTATGACAGTGGTTATCTGCGACCGACACCCCCTGTGCTTATCTGGGGAATCGCCGGTGGGTTCCTCCTTTTAATAATATCCACACTTTTCCGTTTCAGCGGGCCATTGATTCCATACATCAGAAGCTGCATTGTGCAGCTCCTGCTATTTCAGGCTGCCTTTATCATCTGCTACCTGTCGGATGACCGAAATAATGAAGATTGGTTTGGGAGGCACTTGGGAGCCCATGGCTTTGTTGTCCGCATTGAAGAGCCACCACTGGAGCGCGCGAAAACCTGGAAAGTGCCGGTGACCCTCATGAAGGCCACCTACAGCACCGGCAGCAGGACGGTCACCGGCAGGGCCTGGGTGTATCTCTTCAAGTCCGACGACACACTCAAGCTACAGGTGGGCGACCTTATTCTGGTGCCGGGTGACTGGCAACCGATTGCCAATTCCGGCAATCCCGGCTCCTTCGATTATCAACGTTTTGCTGCCCGGAAGAACTACCATTATCAGCAGTTCCTGCCGCCGGACAAGCTGCAGCTACTGAAACAGAATACAAAAAGTCCGGGATTGATCACCCGCGTGCACACCTGGGCTACTGACTGCCTGGATACTTACCTCAATGATCCGGTGACACAGGGATTATTACAGGCGATGGTACTGGGAGACAGGGTATTGCTGGATGAGGAACTCAGAGAGCGTTATACCGCCACCGGGATCATTCATATCATCGCTATTTCAGGAAGTCATGTGGGCGTGTTCTTTCTTTTAGTCTCCGCATTGTTTTTCTGGAGGCCACAAACGGACAAATTAAAATACCTGATAGCCATACCACTGATCTGGTTCTACGTACTGGTTGCGGGCGCGCCGGTTTCTGCGGTGCGGGCAGCCATCATGTTTAGTTTCCTGGGACTGGGAATGACCCTGGGCAAGGACCCCAATGGTATCAACACCCTGACCGGATCGGCGTTCCTGATGCTCTTCTTCGAGCCGTTCTGGCTATTCGATGCGGGATTCCTGCTGAGCTTTACAGCAGTGCTTTCCCTGATTCTGTTCTTTCGTCCAGTCAGGAACTGGTGGCGACCCGGCAACTGGCTGTTATCCAGACTATGGGAGGTATGCGCCGCCAGTATTGCTGCGGAGATCCTGATTGCTCCTTTAGTGATCTACTTATTTCATCTGTTTCCTGCCACCTTCCTGCTGGCCAATGCGCTGGCCTACCTGTTCATGTTCCTGTTGCTGATAGCAGGCCTCGTCATCATCCTTTTCTCGTTCCTACCCATCATGGCAAACCTCGTTGCCGCTGTGGCCAGCTACCTTACAGGGCATTTCAACACAGCTATCGGGTGGCTTGAGCAATGCAATCCGGAGCAGTTGAAACATTTGTATCTCTCAACCGTGGAGTTGATCCTGCTCTACACGGTGGCAGGAGGTGCTGCCATCTTTTTGATGAGGAGGTGGAAGGGTGGACTTTGGATATCCCTGTCAGGAATGATCCTCTTTCTCGGGTTTGGTATCTGGCAGACCTGGGACCGGCGGAATGCCGAGATGCTGGTCGTGTATCATTTGAATCGAGCCGTTCATATTGAGCAGGTCAGGCCTGGGATCAGAAGAATTCTATACAGTAACGTTACGGCCAGTACCAGGCGGCAACTGGAATATGCGCAACAGGGGATACATCATCAATGGGGTTGCTGGAAGGATGTTGAACCGGAACAGCGTACAGCATTCAGCTTTAGGGGAAATCGGATCTTACTTTCTGAGACACCTCTGGAGCCGGCAAAGCCGTTGTTCGAAACAGACCTTTTACTGCCTTTATATACGCTGAAGCGGTTTCAGAGTACGTGGCTGGAAGAGCAGGTCCGGTTCCGGCAGCTGATACTGGCCGGGAACCAGTCGCGGTACTATTCAGCCATCTGGAAAGACAGTCTGGAACCGAGGGATATAGCTGTACATCATACGGCCGTGGACGGGGCGTTGATCTTACAATGACCAGTCTGGATTGATCAGGGAACAGGGTCATAGCCGCTTTTACCCCAGGGGTGGCAGGATCCAAAGCGTTTTAGGGTGAGCCAACCACCTTTCCAGGGACCATGTTTCCTGATGGCTTCGAGTCCGTAGGAGGAACAGGTAGGAGTAAACCGGCAGCGGGCACCTAGGAGTGGCGAGAGGAATGCCTGGTAGAACCGGATCAGCCAAATGAAGATGAGGGTAAAAAGCTTACGCATGGCTGAGATAGTTTTCGGAGAGCAGTCTGATGGCCTTCCGGGTAGCAGATTCGATTTCTGAAAAACTGGGAAGTTCCGGTCCGGTGTAGATAATAAACAGGTGGAGCTGGGTGGCGTCGGGAATAAGCGTGTAGAGACCAGCTTTATTCAGTCGCCAGGCTTCTCTGAGGAGGCGTTTCACCCGGTTACGCTGGGTGGCTTTCCGGAAGCGCTTTCTGGGCACGGTGAAGCCCGTCCTGACAGGAGATGTTTCGCCTGCGGTGCGCGGAATTTCGAGGCTGATCAGACGTAATGGAAAAACAGAATACGCTTTCCCTTTACGGAAAAGCGTATCAATATGCTGCGTTCGCTTCAGCCGCTCGTATTCTTTGAAAGTGTTACGAATGGCGATCTGGTTTTAAAGGTGATTATTTCAGGCGACGCTCGTCAGAAACTGTCAGTTTATGACGTCCTTTTCTGCGGCGGGAAGCCAATACTTTACGGCCGTTAGCTGTCTCCATACGTTGACGGAAACCATGTACTGACTTACGACGGCGGCGGCTAGGTTGATACGTGCGTTTCATATGCTGCTACTTTTTACTACCTGCTAACAGGATTATTTTTTTATCAAGGGAGTGCAAAAGTAAAGGTAAATACTGATGTGAGCAAGTTTTTTTGACTTATCACCACTGGGTGGCTGCTCCCCTGTGCTAACTGGAACTCAGAGCCGAGCTGACATCCCGGGTGGCTGCTGCCAGTTCCCTGATCAGGAAAGGATCTTTTTCGATGGCATTTCCTACAACGACTACATTGGCGCCGGCCTTACAGTTGGCGTAAACCTTTTCGGGTGTATTAATGCCTCCGCCGATAATGAGGGGAATATCAATATGACTGCTCACTTTATGGATCATTTCCTCAGAAATCGGCTGACGGGCGCCGCTTCCGGCATCCATATAGATCACATGTTTACCCTGGAGTTCACCTGCCCAGGCTGTGCAGAGGGCGATGTCCGGTTTATTTGCCGGCAGGGGAGCGGAGTGACTCATGTAAGAGACTGTCGTAGGCACTCCTCCATCGATGACCATATAACCTGTGGAAATCACTTCAAGTCCGCTGGCTTTGACCATAGGGGCTGAAACTACATGTTGCCCGATCAGAAGTTCAGGGTTCCGGCCGGAGATGAGGGACAGGTAGAGTAAGGCATCGGCATAGGGTGTAACCTGAGCCGGGCTGCCGGGGAACAGAACTACAGGAATACTGCATTCTGCCTTAAAATGTTGAATACAAGCATCGATCTGATGGGCTACCACCAGGCTTCCCCCAAAGAACAGAAAGTCGACACCGGCATCCATACATTTCTCAGCGAGGCGAGGCATATCGGAGGGCGCAACCTTGTCAGGGTCTATCAAGACAGCAAATCCTGAAGTTCCACTCTTCTTGAGCGCACACATCTGCTGATAGATCTTTCCGGTCATAACGTCACAAAAAAACGGAATTAATTTCTGTTAAGCTACTGAAATTATGCCTGACCAGACTTGTTTCGGAGTTCGTCTCTGATCTCCATGAGCAGTTTATCTGTTGTAGACGGAGCAGGAGGTGCGGCTGGCGCAGGTTCCTCCGCTTGTTTCTCTCTGATCTTCCGGGTAAGATTGACGGCGAAGAATATAGAGGCTGCAATGATCAAAAAGTCCACAACGGTTTGTATAAAGCTGCCGTAGGCCAGTACGTTGGCTCCTGCGGTGCGGGCTTGTTCCAGTGAGGCATAGGTATCCCCATCATTCGCTGGTGTCAGCACCAGGAACTTGTCGGTGAACCTGTTGCCCTTACCTGTCAGTACCGCTATGAGCGGCATAATCAGATCGTTGACTAAAGCGGAAACAATCTTGTTGAATGCAGCACCGATCATGATACCCACTGCCAGGTCAATAATATTACCCTTGAATGCGAAATTTTTAAACTCTCTCCAGATGCCCATAATTAGTATTTAGCTCAAAAATAATCCGGGCAGGGAGAATTTCATAAGATTAAAATGAGAACTGACAGCATATTTTTTATTGATGCGATCCATAGATTAAAAATATACCATGGAAACGATTTTTGCGTAAAATGTTTCCATAGTTTTGTTCGCCATTCATGGAACCTGTGGAGAAAATACTTAATGCGGCGGTAGAACTCTTTAAGCAGTATGGCTTTAAGACCATTACGATGGACGACATAGCAAGGCGGGCGGGCATTTCAAAGAAGACCCTGTACCAGCATTTTGCCAATAAGAGTGAGATCGTTAATGAATCCGTCACCTGGTTCAAGTGCAGGATCTCCGACCAATGTGAGCTATCCATGAACGAAGCTGAAAACGCTATAGAAGGCATGGTCCGGATCATGGGGATGTTTGACAGGATCAACCGGCAGATCAACCCCCTCACCCTCCTGGAGCTGGAGCGGTACTTTCCGGAGGGGTACCAGCGATTCAAGGACATTCTACTGAGTCGCGATGTACAAAACATCCGGCGCAATCTGGAATGGGGAATGGAAGAGGGATTGTATCGCCCGGAAATCAACCCCGAATTCATGGCACGCTACCGGATGGAACTGTCACTGCTCATGTTTCAGCCCAGCCTTGTTATAGCAGAGCGAACCGATCTGCATCTGGTCGGTCATGAGATCAGTGAGCATTTCCTCTTCGGGATCATGACCTCTAAAGGAGAGAGACTATATCAGAAATACAAAGAGAAATATCTAAAGCAAGTAACGACGATATGAGACCCCATAAAATAGCGGCGATCATGCTGCTTCTTTTGACTACCATTCAGCTAAATGCACAGGATACCCTCCGTCTTAGTCTGAGGGAGAGTCTGCGATATGCTGAAAAGAACCAGGTTGCCATCAGGAATGCGCTGCTGGACCAGCAGATATCCCTGGCGAGGAACAAGGAGGTGACAGGACTGGCATTACCGCAGTTGAAGGCAAATGGAGGCATTACCCATGCTCCTCTTGTGGCGGCCTTCATGGTGCCGAATTTCATGAAAGGCGCTGTCGCTCAGTTTGTACAGGAAGACGCCATCAATCAGGACGCCTTCCAGGACCCTTCGACAAACACCCTGCCGCTGGCATTTCAGCCCCGCTGGACGACAACGGCGGCTGCAGAACTGACCCAGATATTATTCGACCCGTCGGTAATGGTGGCGCTCCAGGCAAGAAAAGCATTGGAGGAGCTGGCACAGAAGGGCGTGGAGCTAACCGTTCAGGATGTCAAGGTAGCCGTCAGCAAGGCCTATTACAATCTATTGATTGCAGAGCGGCAAAGAGCGCTGGTCGATCAGAATATCGAGCGCCTGAACCAGATGGAGTTTGAGATGGAGGAAATGTACAAGGCTGGTTTTGTGGAAAAGATCGATGTAGACAGGATTAAAGTGGCACTCAACAATCTGAAGACTCAGAAAGTGAGAGTCGATCAGAGTATTAGTCTGGCCTATCTGGCGCTGAAATACCAGATGGGACTACCACTGGCTACCCCGATCCGCCTGACCGACAGCCTTTCTGACGATTTCACCGGTGCGGAACTGCTGCTGCAGGAGTTCCATTACAGAAACCGCTTTGAATATCAGTTGCTGGAAATCCAGCGCGAGCTGAACGAGTTTGATCTGAAACGGTATAAGCTGGGCTGGCTGCCAACCCTGAGTGCCTTCGGGAACTATGGTTACACCTTATACAATATGGAGAAACTGTTCCAGGAAGGAGATGAATGGCAGCGGACTTCTATGCTCGGCGTCAATCTGAGTGTTCCATTATTCACTGGCTTTCAGAGAAAGTACCAGGCAAGACAGGCTGAGCTGACCCTTCAGAAGACCCAGAACGACCTCATTGAACTCCGCCGGTCCCTGAACCTGCAGGAGGAAAACGCAAGAATCACCCTTCGCAACAACGTAATGGCCCTCGGGAACCAACGTGAGAACATGGAGCTGGCAGCTTCAGTTTACAATACTGCAAGAATCAAGTACAGAGAAGGTGTAGGATCCAGCCTTGAAGTAATGGATGCGGAAGCTGCATTGACGGAAGCACAAACCAATTACTTCGTGGCCCTCTACGATGTAATGACTGCCAGAGTTGACCTTGAAAAAGCTTTAGGAATTATTCAATAAACATAAAAAAGAGACAGACACCATATATGAAACGCATCATCAGCCTCGCTGCCTTTACCCTTATACTCAGTGCATGCGGCAGCGAGCAAACCAAAACCGAACAATTGATAGAGCTGAAGAAGCAAAGAGCGGAGCTGGATAAACAGATTGCAGACCTTGAGAAGGAAACAAGCAAGACAGACTCTGCGAAGGCGACTGCCGTTGCCGTGATTGAGCTTCAGCCCACATCTTTTAACTCTTATGTGGAAGTCCAGGCAGCGCTGGAAGGAGAACAAACCATCCTGGCTACTCCTCAGGCACCGGGTGTGGTAACAAAGATACTTGTGCGTGAAGGGCAGCAGGTTCGTTCGGGGCAGACACTGGCCCTGCTGGATGCTGCCGCAGTAGAGCAGCAAATAGCAGCTCTGAACGCGCAGGTAGAACTTGCCCGTCAGCTTTATGAAAAACAGCAGCGTCTCTGGAATCAGAACATCGGTACAGAGGTTCAGTTGCTGCAGGCGAAAACCAATTATGAGGCACTGCGTAAGCAGCGCCAGGCCTTAGCAGCTCAGAAAAACATGCTTTCCATCAAATCGCAGGTCAATGGAAGAGTGGATGCGATAGACATCAAGGAAGGCACCATGGCAAATCCTGGCATGAACGGGATTATGATCGTGGGCAGTGAGGGTCTTAAGGCCACAGCACTGCTTGGAGAAAATTACCTGGGGAAAGTTCAACAGGGAAATGAGGTGACACTGATATTCCCCGACCTGAACGATTCTATGCGCACCAGACTGACCCACGTCATGAGATCGGTGAACCCCAGCTCCCGGTCATTTGAAGTGGAAGCGAGGATTCCAGCCAACAGCAGATTGCACCCGAACATGAGTGCACGGATGCGAATCTCCAATTACACCAACGATAAAGCTTTAGTGGTGCCAGTGTATGTATTGCAGAAAACCTCAGAAGGGGATATGCTTTATGTAGCAGATGGCAACAAAGCAAGAGCCGTTATCGTGCAGACTGGAAGAACTGCCAACGGAATGGTGGAGATCACCGGAGGCCTGAAGGCCGGAGACAGAGTCGTTACGGCTGGCTATGAAGACCTTGACAATGGAGAATTGATTGCTATAAAATAAACTGATTACTTAAGCCAATCAGATGAAAATCAAAGAATTTAAACCTTCGAGCTGGGCGATTGACAATCGGACAGCGATTTATATCATAACAGTCATCATTACCCTCGCGGGACTGATGACCTATCTGAACCTGCCTAAGGAGAGCTTTCCTGAGATCAAGATCCCGCAGATCATTGTACAGACTTTTTATCCGGGAACCTCACCGGAAAACATGGAGAACCTCGTGACCAAGCCCATTGAAAAAGAGGTGAAGAACCTCACAGGGGTTAAGAAAGTGACGAGTAATTCGTTTCAGGATTTTTCCGTGGTTATTGTGGAATTCAACACTGATGTAGAGGTTGACAAGGCCAAGCAGGATGTGAAGGATGCGGTGGACAAGGCCAGGACGGAGCTGCCACAGGCGCTGCCGAATGAGCCGGAGGTGATGGATATTGACCTTTCAGAATTGCCGATCCTGTATGTGAACATATCCGGGAATTACGACCTGAACCGATTGAAGAAATACGCCGACCGGGTACAGGATAAGATAGAGGAGTTCAGGGAGATCAAACGTGTGGATATGGTTGGTGCGCTGGAGCGGGAGATTCAGGTGAATGTCGACTTGTTCCGGATGCAGGCTGCAGGTCTCACTTTTGACGATATTGAGCGTGCCGTTCAGGCAGAGAATATATCAGCAACTGCAGGCCAGGTGGCCATGAACAACCAGAAGCGGATCCTGAGTGTGAAGAATGAGTTCAAATCGGCAGGTGAGATCGGAAATATCATCATCCGCAACCAGCACGGTCAGCCTGTATACCTGCGGGATATCGCTGCGACTGAAGATGATTTTGAGGAACAGAAGAGCTATGCCCGCCTGAATGGTCAGAACGTTATCACGCTCAACGTCATCAAAGCATCTGGTGAAAACCTGATTGAGGCTTCGGATAAGATCATGGCACTACTGGACGAGCTGCAGGCAACCGAGCTTCCGAAAGACCTGAACATTGTGGTGACCGGTGATCAGAGCGATCAGACAAGAACAACGGTGCATGATCTGATCAACACCATTATAATCGGTTTCATCCTTGTGACGATTATATTAATGTTCTTCATGGGTGTTACCAATGCCTTGTTTGTGGCCCTGTCAATACCGCTATCCTGTGCGATCGCATTCCTTGTGATGCCACCAATTGACTTCACGCTGAACATGATCGTCCTGTTCTCTTTCCTGCTGGCGCTGGGTATCATCGTGGACGATGCCATCGTCGTCATTGAGAACACACACAGGATCTATGACAATGGCAAAGTGCCCATTAAGACCGCGGCAAAATCCGCTACAGGAGAGGTTTTCCTCCCGGTATTGACCGGTACTCTTACTACGCTGATTCCGTTTATACCGCTGGCATTCTGGGATGGTGTGATCGGAGAGTTCATGTTCTTCCTGCCCATTACGCTGATCATTACCCTCGTGGCTTCGCTACTGGTGGCCTATATCATCAACCCTGTGTTTGCCGTCGATTTTATGCAGACACATGATCATGAAAATCCAAAAACCAGAAGAAAGTGGACCAGGAAGAACAAAGTGGCAATGGTCATTTTCCTGTCGCTGACAGCGCTTTGTTATCTGGCGGGAGCCTGGGCAATGGGGAATTTCATCCTGTTCATCTACCTGTTCATACTTCTGGAGAAGTTCGTGCTATCGCAGTGGGTCTACAAATTTCAAACGAAGACCTGGCCAGCATTTCAGAACTGGTATATTAAGTGGCTGAAGAAATCACTTGCTCACCCGGGGAAAGTCATCGGTGCTACCGTTCTGCTCTTGATCTTCTCTCTGGTTTTAGTCGGGATACGGGGAAAGACTCCGGTATTTTTCCCGGACCAGCAGCCCAACTTCACCTATGTGTATCTGAACATGCCGGTGGGTACTGATCAGGCGTATACCAATAAAGTGCTGATGGACCTTGAAGAACGGGTTTATGCGGCACTGAAGGATGATTCCGGCAAGATGACACCAGTGGTGAAATCTGTGATCTCCAATGTAACCGTAGGAGCTGTGGATCCGAATAGTGGCGAGGTAGGCGACTTCCCAAACAAAGGGAAGATCACGGTAGCCTATGTGAAATTCTCAGAGCGTAATGGTATTTCTACAACGGATTACATGGAACGCATCAGGGCGGCAGTAAGGGATGTGCCTGGTGCTGAGGTGACCGTTGATAAAGAACAGGGCGGCCCCCCTCTGCCAAAGCCGATTGTTGTAGAGATAACAGGAGACAATATCGATTCATTACTGGCAACATCAGAAAACCTGAAGCGGTATCTGGAACAGAAGCGGATTGCCGGAGTGGAGGAACTTCGTTCTGATTTCCAGGCAAGAAATCCTGAGATCACATTCAACCTGTATCGTGAACGCATGAACAAGGAGGGAATCAATACCGGGCAGGTCATCAATAACCTCCGGACGGCTGTATTCGGAAAAGAGATATCCAGATTCCGTGACCAGAACGATGACTACAAGATCACCCTGAGGCTGAATGAGAACCAGCGCGAGAATATCGATGCGATCAGGAATATGCCGATCGTATTCAGAGATATGGTGACGGGACAGTTAAAACAGATACCTATCAGTTCATTTGCGGACATACAATACAATACTACTTATGGAGGCATCAAGCGACTGGATCAGAAAAGGATCATCACGCTTTCTTCCAATGTACTAAACGGCTTCAACCCTAATGAGGTGGTCGCAGATGTGCAAAGAGAGTTAGATAATTTCCAGTCGCCTGCCGGAATTAACATCCGTATGGGCGGTCAGCAGGAAGATATCGCCGAGACCATGGGCTTCCTCGGTAAGGCCTTTATGGTATCCGTAGCGATGATCTTTTTGTTGCTGGTGATTCAGTTCAATTCCCTGAGCAGGACCCTGATCATTCTTAGCGAAGTGATCTTCTCTATTATCGGTGTGATGCTGGGGCTGGCTATCTTCCGTACTGATTTCTCCATTGCCATATCCGGAATTGGTATTGTGGCATTGGCGGGAATCGTGGTGAGGAACGGTATCCTGCTGGTGGAATTTGTGGATCTGATGCTTAAAGAGGGCAAGAGTCCATATGACGCCATCGTTGAAGCCGGCCGAACAAGAATGACACCCGTATTACTGACAGCGACAGCTACCATACTGGGACTTGTTCCGCTTGCTGTGGGTTTGAATATTGATTTCGGCACTCTGCTATCAGAGTTGAATCCTAATATATTCTTTGGAGGTGACAGCGCTGATTTCTGGGCACCGCTGGCCTGGACTATGATCTATGGTTTAAGTTTTGCGACATTCCTGACGCTGATCCTTGTACCGGTAATGATGTTACTGAGTTTCAGAATGAAAGACTGGCTGAAGAAAAAGAAGACGAAGATCACGGACCGGCTGAACGAAGACCAGGACCTGAAGGAACGGAAGTCACCTGCATTTGTGGAAAACTAACGCAGGCGCTTGCGCTTTGATGTGTCAAACCTTAACATACGGATCAGTTTAATGGCATATTCTTTTAAAGATTAGTCAACAAAACCTTGTGTTATGGCAACGAACGAAAATAAGAACAAGGGCACTTCACCTGACAAACGATACTACGGTAATACGGAAGGCGAAGGCACCAGAAACACGGAAGACCGTGATCTAACAAATGAGGCATCAAATCAACGTGAAGAAGGACAACAGCGACAGGACACCACGAGCGGACGACAGGAGCAGGTTAGAACATCGGAACAACAAAGCGGCAATCAGGCTAACGATGAAGAGGACCGTTTTGATCTGGACAGCCTGAAGGGAAAGATTAACAGGGCGGATTCAGGGAAGTGAGTTAGGGGTTAGTCGTTAGGCGTTAGTCGCTAGTGGCTAGTGGCTAGTCGTTAGGGATTAGTGGTTAGGGATTTTGAAGAGAGAGGGGCTGCCCATCCGGACAGCCCCTCTCTCTTTTATTAGTTCAGTTGTGCTGGGACGGTTGGATTGGCCAGCACCTCACCGGTCATTTCGGCGGGGATGGTCAGACCCATAAAGCGCAGGATCGTCGGGGCGAGGTCGCCCAGTTTACCCGGCCTGATGGTACCCTTAAAATCTTCGGAGACAATAAACAAAGGCACCGGATTCATGGTATGTGCCGTGTTGGGACTACCATCCTCATTGCGCAGAAAATCAGAGTTTCCGTGATCTGCAGTGAGGAATACGGTATAACCATGTTCAAGTGCGGTGGGAACAATGCGGCTCACGCAATGATCTACTGTTTCCGCAGCCTTGATAGCAGCTTCCCAGACACCAGTGTGCCCCACCATATCAGCATTGGCGAAATTCAGACAGATGAAATCGGCGGACTCGCGGGCAATTTCCGGAATAATGGCTTCTGTGATCTCGAAGGCGCTCATCTCCGGCTTCAGATCATAGGTAGCAACCGACTTCGGTGAGGGGATCATGATCCGACTTTCCCCTTCGAAGGGTTTTTCCCTGCCTCCGCTGAAAAAGAACGTTACGTGAGGATATTTCTCTGTTTCTGCGATACGGATCTGACGGAGACCAGCCCGTTCGATCACCTCACCAAGAGTGTTCGTAAGATTATCATTGCCGAAGATAACACCGACATTCTGATACGTCTTGTCATATTCGGTCATGGTAACATAATGAAGGTTCAGGGGCTGCATATCCTGTTCCGGAAAGGCCTCCTGAGTCAGTGCCACCGATATCTCCCGGCACCTGTCCGTTCTGAAGTTGAAGCAGACCACCACATCACCGTCT
>JAEYQO010000050.1 GCA_023409975.1 Bacteroidota bacterium
GAGCAACCATCCTAATGGCTGGGTGGTGCAGGCCAATGCTGTGGACAATGGGATCAGCTATACGCTGGACCTGAGCGGAGAGCCTGCGACCGGTGTGCTGGCATTCCATCACCTGCATATGGATACGAATATGGCGCAGCAGCAGGTGGGCTTTGACCTGGAGCTTGGCGATGGGTTCCAGGCGCAGATGCGGGTGCGGCAGTACTATAATAATTCAGAGGACTTGTTTTATGATATCGTGAGCTGGAAGAACATCACCACCGGAGGGGCGCAGTCGCTGACCATCAACGTGGACAAAAACGCAGTAGCCAATGCGGGCAAGACCATCCTGGAGGTGAAGTTCTTACCACCCCGTGGCCAGCAGACCTTCCCGACCGGCACCACCCCCATCATCGACCGGCCCTGGCTGACGAATACGACCCTTGTTCCGGAGAACAGGGTAGTGACGGTTTGTGATGAGAAGGACCAGTATAGGTTTGGGTTTAATGGGATGGAGAAGGATAATGAGGCGAAGGGGCTGGGGAATAGTTTGGATTTCGGTGCACGCATATATGATACGAGATTGGGAAGGTGGTTAAGTGTGGATAATGTCAAGAAGGCTGATGTTAGTTCCTATCAGTTTGGTTTGAATAGTCCAATAATATTTGTAGATCCCGATGGAAATGACGAGTATACATTTCATGCCGATGGGACGTGGAGTGTCGTGAGAGCAAAAGGGCCTGATGTATTTAAGAAGCAGGATGTTAAAGATGGCGTGTATCGTGTAATGAATTCTAGACTTCCTGAGAACTTCAATCTATCCGCCTTTGGGAAGCTTCAAGATCTTAATTTTATTGCGCAGTTTGCGCTGGATAATGAAACTTTCAATGAGGATATTAACTCACACCAAGGGGAAGGTGAGGCTGCTGAAGCTCATGATGAATTGGCATATTATGCGTGGGGATATGCGATAGTAACTGCTGCTGATCGAGCATCTGATGTTCTTTCTTTTGGCGGTAAAGCTGCCGCTAAGAAGGTTGCCATGAAGTCGATGGATGAGATGATTGATGCGGCAGAGAATGCAACGAAAGCTGTTAAAAAGGCACTAAGTAGCGTTTCCTCAGATAAAAGCAGTCGTATTTATAAACTATATAAAGTGGTTGATAGGAAAACAGGAGAGCTGCGTAAATGGGGACACACAACGATGGAAAGCTTGAAAGATAGGTATAAAGGCACGAAGTATTTAGACAAAAATGACATAATTGAAGTAGATCGGGGGTCGCGAGAAAAAATCCTGCCAAAAGAAAGACACAAAATTAAAACAAATCCAGGTCCTGACAATAAAGAGCGTTGGCGTGGAAAGAAAAAATGATCTTATGAAGATTTTAGGTTACTCCTCTTATTCAAATGAGGAACAGTACCAGAATGTATTACGAGCCTTCAGAGCAATCTCCGAGACTACAGAGAGAGTACAAAACAGGAACGAATATGGAACGGGGTTAGAAACGTTGTTAATTTTTTACAATTTCGAAGCTGTTCCGGATGAGTTTGCCGAAACGGATTTTCTACAGAGGAAGTTTGAAGTACAACGCTATAACTCAAAAGAAAAATCTTTGCGTATAAACGTTTTTGTTGGGTATGATGAGCTGACAAACAGAAGTTATGAGGAGCAGGTAACTTTTTATTTCAACACTACAATGCAAGCATTAAAAATGGTAAAAGAAAAATTTGCCAAACGTAAGAATCCAGATGTTGAAGTGGATTTTGAAAAGCTGCAAAATGATATCCGGAAAGGCTTTCTACAGGCTTTTGATTGGCTACACTAATTTTGAAGTAGATGGTTCACGCATCGAAGAGGGTTTCAACTAATAGCTTGAGGTGAATCAGGTAGGCGTCCTATGCAGATTTGTTATCAGGATGTCTGAACCCTGATTTTTGCAAGATGAAAAAGATGAACAAGATTAATTATTGACCAAGAAAGAACAAGACAAAATTACACACGCAGTAATTGGCAGTGCAATGAGCGGAGAGCCTGCGACCGGTGTGCTGGCGGTCCACCACCTGCATATGGATACGAATATGGCGCAGCAGCAGGTGGGCTTTACCCTGGAGCTGGGTCAGGGCTTTCAGGCACAGATGCGGGTGCGGCAGTATTATAATAATTCCGAAGACTTGTTTTATGATGTGGTAAGCTGGAAGAACATCACCACCGGAGGGGCGCAGTCGCTGACCATCAATGTGGACAAGAATGCAGTGGCCAATGCAGGTAAGACCATCCTGGAGGTGAAATTCTTACCACCCCGTGGCCAGCAAACCTTCCCTCGTAACACCACCCCCATCATTGACCGGCCCTGGCTGACAAACACCACCCTTGTTCCGGAGAACAGAGTAGTGACGGTTTGTGATGAGAAGGACCAGGATAGGTTTGGGTTTAATGGAATGGAGAAGGATAATGAGGCGAAGGGGCTGGGGAATAGCTTGGATTTTGGAGCGAGGATTTTGGACACGAGGATTGCGAGACTGGGTATGTCTGTCGATCCATTGTTCAAAGATTATCCAAGCCAATCTCCGTATCTGTATGCAGGTAACAATCCGATCTTTTATATCGATGAGAACGGAGAAAAGAAAACAACTTATTTAACAATAGTTGACGAACGTAGCGGCACTACCACAATAATCAAGATGGTTGCACCGGGATTAATAGCACGCTCTACAAAAAGTATGCATTCCGAAATTAGGACATGGAACTGGTTTGATTATTCACAGGATGTGAAAGTTACGATCAACAAAGACGGTAAGGTTACTTCAGAATTCTCCGAGCCTGTTGTAGGCGCATACAGAACAAATACTTTCTTCAGAAGCGAAATGGCAGCGCGCGAAGACGTTGGAGAGAATAAGGTAAAGGATAAACGAACCTTTGGCGGATGGATTGGAACATCTTCTAGCGGAGGTGGTGATGATAACAATTTTAATCCGAGTGCAGGTAATGGCAGTAGATTCGTGGATTACGGTTCATTACTGAACGCGTTTAAAATGGTGAACATGACTAACAATAATTATGGTCCTGATGGAATACTAAGTGCAATCAATTATTTAAATAATGCTGTGGATGCCGCATTGGATGAAAGTAAACCGCTAACACCGGTAACCATAAATGGAAGGTCATCAGGGAAAGTCAAAGTTGAACAATGTGAATCTTGTGGAACTTATGGACAAGATGGGCAAATTATTGATGATACTTCCGGTATGGGGATAACACCTGAAAATACTGAACGTAAATCTTTAGAACAGTTTCATGGAAATAATAGATAAAGTGTTTCTGTGTTTATTGATCTGGTGTTGGGGATGTAATAATACAATGCAAAAACCTCTTGTATCCGAAGAAGGGAAGTATTTGGGTGATAGTATTTTTGTCGATGGGCAGCTTGTGAGAATTGTCATCAGAGATAGTACGATGTGCATAGACAGCATGGTCTTTGAACGTGATAAATCCTATAAGAATCATTTAAAGTCCTTCCAAACCTATATGAATGGGAAGAGAGTTTTCGAAAATATCAGCTATTATAAAAACGGCAATCCAGAGCAGTATTGGTTTATAGGTGATGCCAACAAAGAGAGCTTTTATAGAATCAAGTACGATCGTAGCGGCAACATCATCAACGCAGAAGGGAGATTATTTTTTCAGGGCTACGTTGATAAAATTGATCCACAGACGTTAGAGGTAAAAGATGATGGTAAAAGAATGGAGATCAAAGTGTTCCATCCGAAGCCACCCAAATGCACTGCATCGTTGTTCGTTAGAATGGATGACGATAAATTATACGATGTCTTTCAACCTAATGAGCACATTCCATTTCTGAAACAAGTGTGGGTTGATACGAGAGTTGGAAATAAACCTTGGAGTGAAATCGACATTTGGTTTGAAGTGCAACCCGATGGAATTGATACCGTTTTTCGTTACAATAAACCTTTGTTTTTTAAAGTCGTTCAATAGTGGCTAGAAGGTTTGCCTAACGAGGAGGTATGGGCCTGGTCGCTATACCTCCGAAAGAATGGAAAGTGACTGTAACAGAAAAGGGAAAGGAGGTGTCATGTACAATAGTGTTGGTAAATATGTCGTCGCTAACAGAGAAGCAAGTTGCTTTATTAGTAAAGCAAACGAAAAAAGATTTTGAAAAGTACTTTTCCGGTAAAGATGTTTCAGCTACTCTCAATGTTAAGGTGATAAATCACCCAACTGCCAAGCAGGCAGCGGCACTTATGGCTAACCCACAAAAAACAATTTATGTGGCATTATTCGATGGAATCGGGAAAAAGAATGAAGAAGGTAACGTTACTGGCGGCGCAGCAATGATGTATGATGGAGGGTCACAAGCAAATGCAATACCGATTTTTACTGGTGATCAAGATAGAAGGTATAGTATTTGGACTTTGTCGAATGTAATTAATCATGAGTTAGGACATACAGGAGGTTTGCAGCATGTTTGGCAAAGAGGAAGCACAGCTGATGCAAGAATGGATATAAATAAAGCAAAGCAAGATAGTAATGTAACAGATAATCTAATGAATTCCGAGGAAAACCCGAATGTTGGTGACAGGCCATCACAAAATGGAGATCCATTAATTGAAAAGGAGCGAACAGTAACAGAGGGACAGAAGAATAAGGTAATAGAAACTGTAGAGCATGAACAATAATATGGGAGTATTAGTTTTCGTTATTCTTTTGACGGCATGTACGTCACATCCTAATGGCACCTATAGCGCATTGGATAAATACGAAATTGTTTATGCTGCAACACATACTGACAGTGCATGTGAAGATCAATCGGGCAAACAACAGGCGACGGTGTCTTTTTCTAACGAGTGGAATGATTCCGTTGTTGTTGTCGTAAATGATAATAAGGTTTTTGATAGCAGAATAGTTACAGAGGGATCAACTGCTGTAACTGGCAAAGGGTTTACACTAAATGGAGAAAAATACAGTATAGATACGATTAATGTTTTTATCGTGAATGAAAAAAGGCGGTTCAGGTTTAATGTGAACTACTTATATAGCTATATCAAGCTCTACAAGGTTGGCGATAGTGTAAGAGTGTATGAGACAAATTGCACGACATTGCTTTATTAATAGGAGGTGGTACAAATATTTCCAGTGTAAGAGGACGAGTAGCCCGCCATGTTGCAGATGTCTTAAATTCACTGGTGGGAATCTGATAAGACGACTCAAAGGTATTAATTCGACTGGTAGTGTATCAATAGTGTGTTTGGCTCTTGAAAACGTTGTCTATAGAGGGTTTCAACTAATAGCTTGAGGTGTTTAGCCTTGAAGCCAGGTGGGCGTCCTATGCAGATTTACTATTTTGAGAGGCTAACGGGCTATCGCCTCACAGATGGCACCGGGCAATGTGGGCGGACTGGCCCTTGTGATCAATACGAATATGCCAGAGGTGATCAACGCAGCACAGACCAATGGGCAGATACCAACGCTGCTGACATCGATCAAGAACACGATCA
>JAEYQO010000071.1 GCA_023409975.1 Bacteroidota bacterium
AGCGGGTGCGCAAGACTCTGAAGAACAGTCAGGGCACTATTGTGGAGACGCGGAAGTATATAGGCGGCTGGGAGGTGTATGAACGGAAGGCGGCAGGAGTGGTAGACTACCGCAGGGAGAGCCTGCATGTGATGGATGATAAGGAGCGGGTGGCGCTGGTGGAGACCAAACTGAGTAGCGGCGGTGCGGTGCAGGATCAACTGGTAAGGCATCAGTACACGAATCACCTTGGGACAGCCACATTGGAGCTGGACACTACCGGAGCGATCATCAGCTATGAGGAGTACTACCCCTTTGGCAGCACCAGCTTCCAGAGCGGAAGAACAGCAGCGGAGGTAAGCCTGAAGCGTTACCGGTACACGGGTAAGGAGCGGGATGAGGAGAGTGGTTTCTACTACCATGGCGCGCGGTATTACATACCCTGGCTGTGCAGATGGGCGGCTGTGGATCCGCTGGAGCAGCAGTACAGTCCCTGGAGCAGTTATAACTATGGGTTAAATAACCCGGTGAAGTGGACGGATAGTACGGGGATGGGGCCGGATAGAAAAGAACCCGTGCCAGTTGGCTTTAAGAGTGGAAAAGGAACAGAGGGAAAGCCAATAGAATTACAAGAGGTAGAAGTGAAAGCAGAACATCCTTCCGTGGAACTACAAGAGGTTATTATTACAGCGAAACGAACTCAAGAAAAGAAAACTGACCAATCGGAATTAGGCAGTTTATCTGAACAATATGAAACAGGTGGACGCGGACCAGGAACTGTTTCAAGTGGAATGGTTGGAAAGGGAAAAGATAGGCGACCAGACCCAGGTGGCGTTTCTTATGGCTCTTATCAGTTTACAAGCAAAACCCGGCAAAAAGATGGTAGTTATAGAATTGGCGGTCGAGTTCAAGAGTTTATTAATAGTCCAGAAGGTTCTTCATGGAAAGAGCAGTTTGCAGGCTTAATCCCCGGCTCAAAAGAATTTAGTGCAATGTGGGAGGAAATTGCACTGACTTCGCCTGAAACATTTAAACAAGCACAACATGACTTCATTCAAAGAACTCATTACAATATCGCAAAAGCTACCCTTTCAAAGATTGGATTAGATATTGACAACAGATCCCCCGCGTTACGCGATGTTGTTTGGTCAACGTCGGTACAGCATGGGCCGGGAAACAAAGTGTTTCAAAATGCCTTGAGCGGAAAAAACATTTCTGAGTTAAGTGACGAACAAATCATAAGAGCAGTGTATTCTGAATGAGGAGCTAAAAAAGGTGATGCTCTTAAATATTTCTCATGGGCAAATACGCAAGCGGCACAAGCCCCATTATTAGTTCGCTTTAAAAAAGAAATGGGGGATGCTCTTAGGAGATTGTCTCAATAACAAATACTTCAAATTATGGTTAGATACTTGTGCACAATATTTACAATGATATGCTTCTTTTCCTGCAATGGAGCAGATAAACTAAACCCCTCGCTAAGTTCAGGCTTCTACGGAGACTATTTGAAAATTATCATTTCAGATGGAGCGCTCTATGGGCAGTTTGAATACTATGATAAATGGAATGAAGACTTGAGTTTTTTTGAAAATGTTTGTACTTTTTATTTTTATTCAGAAGTAATTAATGGAGACACTATTCTACTAAATCTTGGATTGCCTGAAATGGAAACTACTACTGGGAAAATCATCTTGCATGGAAATGATTCACTAACACTCTATACAGGTTTTTCAAGTGGTTATGCTCCTGTTGATTTTGAGAATGAAGGCTATTCAGCGAAACTTCATAAAGAAAGAAGTGGAATTATGGCTCTAGGAGTTGTCAAAGAGAAAAAATGTTATTTCTACAATGCTCCATCAGATTCTTCAATCAGGAAATCTTATATTGTCAAGGGGAATTTTGTCTCAATTGTTCAGAAAAAAAATGAGTGGTCGAAAGTAGAATATATTTCTCCTATGAGCGGTAAGCGGTTCGTAAGTTGGATAAAATCGATTGCTTTGTATGATAAAAACCCTAAGAATTGGTAATTGATAATTTGTACAAACCTTTTCTCCACGCTTGGCTCGCGCGAGCGCCAAGCGTTTTTGTGTTGTCAGACATGCATATCGAAAAGAGAGGAGTATGAATCATTTGAACGTAAAGGAGTAGAACGTGCATTTGGCAAAGCAAGCTTAACGACAGAAGATTTTAGAAATGGATTCGGAGGCGCCATATGCTGGTTTTTCCGGAAGACTTTAAAACGTTCAATTTTGCTTTCCCCAACAGTTTAAAATGGGGTAATTCAATATCAGGATGGTTTTTTAAAGAAATAGGTCCCAGTGCAAATAGAGTGCCATGACGTTACTTTCACGCACAAAGTGACACTACTATTAATTACTGAAGTAGGTAGAATGAAACTTTCTATTGGCAAATTTCAGATGAACACGGAGCTAAATGAGCTGCTACACGATCTGAAGAACCGACTTGAAATTGAAATAGGGACGCTTGCGGATGTGAAAAAAACGAGATTTTTTCAAGTCAAGCAGTAACGAAACGCACATAATTCTTCTACAATTCCCTCTGCCAAAGCTGGTCATTCATGTCATCAATAGAAAAAAATGGCGACAGGGAAACACGATGATAGCCCGTGAAGAACACTATGCTGTAACACCCAACAGCGAAGTGGTCATACGCATCAGTTATACCGATGGTTTTGGCCGGGTAGCCATGGATAAGATCAGGGCGGCAAATGACCCGGTGACTTCCGATCCCAGGTGGATCGGATCGGGCAAAACAGTGTACAATAACAAGGGGAATATCGTATTGCAGTATGAGCCCTACTTCAGTGAGACCGCTGCCTACGATCCGGCTGCCCAGGCGGCAGCGGCAGGAGTAAGCGCCCGCTACTTCTATGATGCATTGGGGAGAAACTACCGGACCGAATTGCCGGATGGCAGCTTTTCGAAGACCCTGTGGACCAGCTGGAAGCAAGAAATATTTGATGGTAATGATACGGTACTTGACAGTCAGTGGTATGAAGACCGGCTGACCGGACCGCTCAGCAGTATCCCCCAGGAAGTTGACGCCAGGCAGAAAACGGAGCATCATGCCAATACCCCAACTGTTTTACACCTCGATAATCTGGGTAGACCTTTCTATACCATCCAGCAGAATAAATACCTCTCCGGCGGCAGTTGGGTGGCGGCCAACTATGCGACTTTGGAGCAGTTGGATATAACCGGGAACAGATTGAGCATCAAAGATGCCAGGGGACTGACCACACTACAGCACTGGTATGGCTACCTGAACATCCAGGGAAGGACAGAGAGTGTGGACAGCGGCCGGCAGTTGATGCTGGCTGATGCATCAGGTCAGCCCCTGTATGGCTGGGATGCCAACGATAACAGGATCCACCAGCAATATGACCTGCTGCGCAGACCATCGCAGCGCATCTATACCACTGCAAACGGCAGTACGACGAAAGTGCTGGAGCAATGGACTTACGGAGAAGGGCAGGCCAGTGACAAGAACCTGAACCTGCGGGGCCAGGTATTCCGCATTCATGATGGAGCCGGCAGGGTGGTGATGAACAGCTATGATTTTAAGGGATTGCCCCTGAGCAGTACAGAACCTATACCACCAACGAGCAGCTTCATCCCAACTGGGGCGGCACCGTAGCCCTGGAGGCCACCTCTTACATCACCTCGCAGACCTATGACGCCCTCGGCAGAACCAAAACACAGACTACACCTGATGGAGGAACCACCAGCTATACCTATGAACGCAGCGGACAGCTTTATTCCGTGGTCCTAACCAACGTTCGCGGGCTGAACACAACCGCCGTAAACAGCATCCGCTATAACGCCCTGGGGCAGAGAACCCGATTATGGTAATAACACCCGTACGGAGTATATTTATGATGCGTATACATTCAAGGTGCGACAGATCAGGACCACAAGAACGACAGATACCAAGGTGCTCCAGGAGCTGGATTACTTCTATGATCCTGTGGGTAATATCACCTGGCAGCAGGACGGGGTGCAGGCCACGGTATTCTTTGCCAATGGTGTGGCGGGTCCGGATAATAAATATACCTATGATGCGCTGTACCGGCTGATCAAGGCTGAAGGCCGGGAACACGCAGGCAATAACACAGCGCCCGACTGGAATGATGGGAGCAGGGTAGGA
>JAEYQO010000077.1 GCA_023409975.1 Bacteroidota bacterium
CCAATATTGTGGTAACGCAGTTCCATGGCAGTGCGCTGGATAGCAATACAGGTCCCGGCGGCCTTTATGATGTGAACAGCTACAGCTTTATTCTAAACAGCAGCATTACTGCTAACTGGACGGGTACCTACTGGACACTGACTTTCCCTGTGACAGGTTTCTCCGGTTTCTTCATCCACTCGGGTACTTCACCACTGTCTGTTGAGTTGCTCTCTATCAGCGCAACGAATGTGGGACAGCGCAACCGGGTCGACTGGGCTACCTCGTCTGAGGCTGCAGGTGATTACTTCATCGTTCAGCGCAGCAAGGACGGTCGCAACTTCAGCGATCTGGGAACTGTCATGGCTAATGGCCAACCATCCAGCTATAGCTTCTGGGATGAGTCACCTTTCAGTGGTGTGAATCACTACAGGCTGAAGATGCATGATGCCAATGGTCAGTTTGGATATTCGATCCTTGTTCAGGCTATCGTACGCGAAGGCGGTGCCTTCAGTCTTCAGGCGTTCCCGAACCCTGTGAAGGATCTGCTGACGGTAACCATCTCTGGTGGTGCTGACAATGGCCGTATCCTGATCACAGATGTAGCGGGCAAGGTGGTACGTTCAGTGAATGTGACTGCTGCGAGCATGAGTATCGATATGTCGCAACTGGCAGACGGTATGTATATGCTTCAGTATGTTGATGATCACAGAACTGAAACCTTGAAGGTGAATAAACACTAGTACAAGCTGCCGATAAAATGAAGGGGCTGTCTCGATAGAGGCAGCCCCTTATATTTTTGCTGCAGGGCGGTCAGCACGGTGTTATAGTGCAGATGCGTGGTTCCGGGTACGGGTTTTTTGGGGAGTTTGCTATGGCGGGATCAATAAAATTATGGCAGGTGGTAGTTGCTACCATTGTGGTATCGGCGCTGGGTGCGCTTTCTACAGGTACTTCAAAAAAACAACAGCGAAAACGCTACCTCAGGAAGTTTAAGCAGGCGCCCTGGGCACCTCCGGCTGCAGCGTTTGGCCCTGCCTGGGCGGTCAATAACTTTTTCCTGCTCCTGGCTTTACGTCAGCTTTTGGAAGATAATACGCTGAATCACAGGGAGCGGCTATTAGTTCGACAGGCGCTGATCTGGGCCATTTTTTTCAGCTTTGGCTATGTATATTTCCGCAAAGGGAGTCCCGTACTGGCTGCGGTCTGGACGCTGACTGATTTTGCCCTTGCGGCATCAAGTTATTACCTGGCAACAAAATCAGACAAGGGCTTGTCTGCAAAATATTTACCCTTACTGGGGTGGACAGGATACGCCGGGACGGTGGCGGTATATCAGGCATTAAAGAATCCGGATCCTGTGTTGGAGACTCCGGCTATTCAGTAAAAAAACAAAGGCTGCCCCAACGAGAGCAGCCTTTGTTCTAAAAAGATTGGATTAGGCGACAATCGTATCCAAAACGGCATTCATATTGCGTACCGCTTCAGCCGACTTGTTGAAAGCTTCCTGCTCAGATTCGTTGAGTTTGTAGTCAACGATCTTTTCCCATCCGTTGCTACCAATGACAACTGGCACACCCAGGCAGATGTCTTTCTGTCCGTATTCGCCATCGAGCGCCACGCAGCAGGGGAACACCTTCTTTTCGTTGCGGATAATACTCTCTACAAGCGCAGCTCCGGCAGCGCCTGGCGCATACCAGGCGGATGTGCCCAGAAGTTTTGTCAGGGTAGCACCGCCAACCATGGTATCTGCAGCTACTTGTTTAAGTTGTTCTTCACTCAGGAAGTTGCTTACCGGCAGGCCATTGAGAGAAGCCAGGCGGGTGAGTGGGATCATGGTAGTGTCGCCGTGACCGCCGATGACTGTTGCATGCAGATCGTTCTGAGAGCAGTTCAATGCCTGTTGCAGGTAGGTTTTGAAACGTGCGCTATCCAGGATGCCGCCCATACCGATCACGCGGTTTTTCGGGAGGCCCGTTGCTTTCAGTGTCAGGTAGGTCATGGTATCCATTGGGTTGGATATCACTACGAGGATCGTATTGGGAGAGTACTGCAGGAGGTTTTTCGCTACGGTTTCAACGATTTTAGCATTGGTTCCGATGAGTTCTTCGCGGGTCATTCCGGGTTTGCGCGGAATGCCGGAAGTGATCACGCAGACATCAGAGTTGGCAGTTTTGCTATAGTCGTTAGTAGATCCGATTACGCGCGTGTCAAATCCCAGCAGTGAACAGGTTTGTGTAATATCCAGGGCTTTACCTTCGGCGAAACCCTCTTTAATGTCTACAAGTACCAGTTCTTCTACCAGTTCCTTCCTGGCGATGTTGTCGGCACATGTGGCGCCTACGGCACCAGCACCCACTACAGTTACTTTCATTGATAGTATATTATTTAAAGTTAAAAATTATAAACCAACGCAAAGGTAATTATCAGGCCTTAGGCAGCAAAAAAAGGGGCGCAGGGCCCCTTTCCCGACAGGTAGAATTCTTTAATATTTCATGAAGCGGCCAGACTGAGCAGATCCTTTTTTATAGGCACTATAGATATACAAACCCGGCGAAAAACCTGAAATGTCTATCTGGTGTTTCCCATCGCTGGCGCTTAGGGTTTGCCGGAGAAGGATTCTTCCGGTAATGTCTGAAATCAGAATCCTGGCTTCGCCTTCACATTCAAAGGTGATAAAATCGTGTGAGGGGTTGGGGTAAACCCTTAGCTCCCTGCGTTCGGCTATCTGCCCGACGGAAAGTGAGGAGCAGAGCGTGGAGTCGGTTTCAGTTTCGGGAGTGATGATGATGTTTGCCGTTACCTCTGGAACAGCAGGTAAAGAAGTCCAAACGGCAGTGTCTTCGACGATTATTCCAGAATTCTCCTTAGTGATAGCATTTCGGGTGTGACAGGTGCTGATCCCGTGTTCGTCAGTTTTAAGGAGATATATCTGCCTGCCGTTCCCAAAGCTGTTGGAATAACCTGCCAATACAAAGCCTCCGTCTGTAGTTGGCTGCATTGCAAAGCACCAGTCTTGTCCTGCCTCACCATATCCCCTCGACCACAACTGGTTGCCTACGCTGTCGACTTTGAAAAGGTAAACGTCACTTTGTCCCATTCCTGAAGTAAAGTTGACCCCCGCAACTACAAATCCTCCATCATCGGTCTCTGTTACACTGTAGCCCATTTCGTACAGGGTATTTCCATATATCCTTCCCCAGACTACACCTCCTGTGTCATCCAGTTTTACCACACCGATATCTGTTTCGCCTTCAGCATCACCTCGGCCACAATAGAAGTATCCGGCATCTTTTGTTTCGATTACCGCACCACCAGGTGGAAGAGTAAAAGGATCATTGCTTCCTGATGTGCCAATTCTTAGGCCGTATTTTTTTGTCCAGATATTAGATCCTGCGGCATCGATTTTATAAAGGAACGGCGAAGTCTTGTTTGGGTACTTCGCCAGCATAAGAAGTTCGCCAGTGGAAGTTCTGAAAGCATCTATCCCTGAATATAGTTCAGTAGATAATTTATTAAAGATAACAGGCGTTCCACTAGCGTTTGTTTTAAGGATAAAAGGGGACGGGAAATCGGTAATTGTGTTTGATGTGCCACCTGTTATAATATAACCTCCGTCGTTATCAATTTGAACCGAATAGGCAGAATCGTTTCCAGGTCCACCAAATCTCCGGGTCCAGGTTTCATTTCCGACTGCGTCCGTCTTTACTAACAGGATATCGTGTCCGTTTGTGGGGGATTCATATATCCATCCAGCCACAATAAATCCGCCGTCTCCGGTTTGTTTCACACTCCAGAACTTCGAAGCTCCCCCTGACACCCCATAGGTTTTAGACCAGATGAGATCACCTGCACTATCCGTCCTGATCAGGTAGGCATTTTC
>JAEYQO010000078.1 GCA_023409975.1 Bacteroidota bacterium
CCCGGCGGGTTCCCTGTCACCTACCAGTTTCCTTTCACGGCCACACAACCTCTGGCAGCTGCTCCCGGTAGTTTTAGCTTTAGCTCCGCCACCGGCCAGCTTAATTTCAATCCTAACCTGGCACAAAATGCCCTCGTGGTCGGAAAGGTTGAAGAATACCGAAATGGAATCCTGGTGGGTACAAGCATGCGGGAGATGACTTTTGTTGTGCTCAATACCTGTAACAATAATCCACCAGGCGGGAATATCAGCAATCCTGTTGGCGGTGTGGTCATCAATCCCACTACGATTAGAACCTGTGCCGGCCAAAGCAGTTTCACCTTCAATATCCTTCCCTCCGATCTGGATGGAGACGTTATTCATGTTTCTATTGCCGGACTCCCCATCGGTGCCTCTGCTAATATCACCGGCAATAACACAGCCACCCCTTCCATACTTTTCAACTGGAATGCGTCTGGTGTCCCTCCTGGAAACTATACGTTCTTCGTTACTTATACAGATGACGGATGCCCGCTTTCCAGCAAGCAGACTGTGGCTTACACCATTATTATCAGTCCCAAACCCGGACTGAACTACAATCTGATCCAACCAGCCACCTGTTTCAAAAAAGCCGTTTTCCAGGTACTTCCGGGTGGTACCGGTCCATTTAACTTTTCTGTCTTCTTTGGTTCCTCGTTAATCCATTCCATCCCGAACATGAGTTCTCCTCAATTGGACAGTCTGAGTCCAAATACTTATACCATACGGGTCGCCGACGGTTTGGGCTGCGTCAGAGATACCATAATCTCTTTAGCATCACACCCTCAGATCCTTGCCGGATTTACGAAGACGAATCCTGTTTGTCCGGGTGGTTCAGATGGTACAATAACCGCTGCTCCTGCCGGTGGCCTTCCTCCATTCCAATACGCTTTAGGTACGGGTCCGTTTAGTGGGAATCCAGTATTCACGGGACTTGCTGCGGGCTCTTATACGCTAAGGATTAAAGATGCTAACCACTGCGTTAAAGACACCATAGTGGTACTACAGCCAGCCCCTCAGATCCATTCTTCAGTTCAGCTTCAAAAGCCGGTTTGCGCCACACTGGCCAATGGGTCCATAACCATTGCAGCATCCAACGGAACTGCGCCCTATCAGTATGCGCTCGGTACAGGACCTTTCAGTACCAATCCACTGTTCTCCCCATTGGCGGCCGGCACCTACGTCCTTCATATCAAGGACGCCAACAATTGTACTAAGGACACAACAATTACACTTACAGATTCACTCACGATCAGTGCGAACTTCAGCATCGGTACTGTTTCCTGTACGAACGGAAGTGATGGTAGTATCACGGTGAATCCGTTTGGCGGAACCAATCCTTACACTTTCTCGCTGGCAGGATCTGTTTTTGGAAGTAGTAACGTTCTTAATGGTCTCACTGCCGGCACCTGGCAGATTCAGGTAAAAGATAATAACGGATGTATTCATTCTACCAGCGTGGTGGTCAACGAACCTTCTCCAGTGAGCGCCTCTTTTAGCATCACACCTCCTTCCTGTCATGCAGGATCAGATGGAGAGATTATCGTGAACGGTCTGGGAGGCACACCCGGCTACCTCTATGGCATTAACAATGGTACTCCGTCGCCTTCTAATGTTTTTTCGGGTTTGAGCGCGGGTAGCTACCAAATAACGATCATCGATAATAATAGTTGTATAAAGGACACCACGGTAGTTATTTCAGAGCCGGACCCTCTGGCGTTTATGCTGCAACCCACTCATCTCAAATGTCACGGTGATTTTTCCGGAATGGTTACCGTTCAGGCATCCGGGGGTACAGCGCCGTTTAGCTATAGCGCTGACGGTGGACCGTTTCAATCGTCGAACGTGCTGTCGGGTTTGTCTGCGGGATTGCATCAGATCACACTGGTGGATGCCAACGGCTGTCAGAAGGATACCAGTGTTTTCCTGGATGAACCAGCGGCACTGCAATTCGGACCGATGGTGATCCATCATCCAACCTGTGAGGACTTCGCTGATGGGAAGGTCAGCCTGAGTGCTCAGGGCGGGACTTCTCCCTACCTGTTTTCTGTTAACTCCGGCAGTTTCAGCAATACTGCCGTATTTCCCGGACTTCAGGAAGGTATCTGGTTTTTTCAGGTAAGGGATGCACATAATTGCCTGATCGATACTAATCTTCACCTCATTGGTTATCCTCCGATCGTCATAGACAGCATCAGCATTTCTGGAGCCTCCTGTGCAGGAGCAGAGGATGGTTCAATACAGATTCTTGCGAAAGGAGGCAACCAGCCTTTGTGGTATGCTATCGACGATGGTGATTGGATCACTCAACCGGAATTTGAACAGCTGAATTCCGGTCAGCACCGGATCCATATCATCGATAGTACCGGCTGCAGAAAAGATACCGCCGTGATGGTTTCAGCTCCTCAGGTACTCGAGATCAGAATGGCGGTTACTAATAATGATTGTATCGGGTACGATGATGGCGGGCAGATTGAAGCAATAGTACAGGGGGGAACAGCGCCTTACTCTTATAGCTGGAG
>JAEYQO010000107.1 GCA_023409975.1 Bacteroidota bacterium
TGCAACTATTCACCCAAAGTACAAGAGGGGCTTAGTTACGAACTTCAGAAAACCAGCCCTTGCTGGTAAAGGCTTTCAGCAGATGAACGGACGATTATAAAAGTTTACCGGACAACAGTGGTTAGCCGTTGGCCATTGGCGGGTTCTGCTCTGCCATCTGCCATCTCACATCTGTCATCTGCTGTCGGTTTATACACTGACTACTGATTACTGACTACTGATCAACCTTACCAGAAAGTATTAAATTTAGTATCACATTTGCCTTATGAAAACGCTTCTCTCTTCACTCATCATAGTACTCCTGACTCTCACTTCCGGTGCCCAGGGCATCATTACCACAATTGCAGGTGGGGGCTGGGGGGTAGACGGCGGTCTTGCAATTAATGCAGCGCTCGATAAGGTTAATGATGTTCTCGTGGACTCTGGCGGCAATGTGTATATAGCAGAGGAGATGGCTATTCGTAGAATTGATGCACAAACCCAGATAATCAGTTTGTATGCCGGCTCTTACCAATGGGGCCTGGGCTGTGATGGCTGTCCCGCAACCACCGGCAAACTTTCTCATGCAAACGCTATCGCTTTTGATAAACAATGGAACCTTTATATAGCTGATTGGGGTAGTGGCAGAATCAGAAAAGTCGATGCTGTAACCGGAATAATGACCACCTACGCGGGAACTGGTACTTTGGGTTACAGTGGTGATGGAGGCCCGGCCACAAGTGCGCAGTTGAGAAAGCCATTGGATATTGCGTTTGATGCAGACGATAATTTATATATAGCGGACAGATACTACCACATACGTAGAGTCGACAGGCAAACTGGAATTATCACTACGATCGCAGGAAATGGTGTACTAGGATCCTGGAACAATGGAGATGATGTTAGTAATGTTCAAATCGGTGGAATTGGTGGAATCTGTTTCGACAAGCAAGGTAACCTCTATGTGGCGGATGGTGACAATCGCAGGATTGGTAAAATTGATCAGCAGGGTACCGTCACAGTCTACTGTGGCATTGGGGTTTTTGGACAACCTTCCGGTGATGGAGCCCTCGCGGTCGATGCCGTGACATCTGCTTCATCAAAAATTTCGATAGACAATGATGGCCACCTGTTCCTCTGTGATGGTTATGTAAGAATGATAAATAGTTCAAATGGTATAATAGAAAGAGTCGCGGGCGTCTGGGGGGTTGGTTACGGTGGAGATGGTGGACCAGCTTTGCATGCCCAATTTAATGGTCCCATTAGCACATGCCTTGACAAGGAAAATAACCTGTATATAGCTGATCAAAATAACTACCGGGTTAGAAAGGTATCAGGGTTTACCGCGGCGGTTTCTGTTCCCAAAATACAAGAGTTTATAGTATATCCGAATCCATCACAAGGTCCTGTTCATATTTCGAGTCAGAAGCTTATTCGAAGAATTGAAGTCTGTAATCTCATGGGTCAGACTATTCTAAATATTCTTGTCAATGATTTTAAGAGTAAAGTTGATCTTAGAAATGAACCTGACGGGGTCTATTTGATTAATATATATGGAGCGGAAGGGAAAGGAACAAAGAGAGTAGTTATTCATCATTAAAAATAATCTTAATTCTGATGAGGTCGATAATTCTGATATGTTTTCTTTTTTCAATGTCATTGGAAGCGCAATCTACTAATACACAACCAACTACAGCAGCAGCTCCCTGCTATTGGGTATATGAAAGCCTGAGGAAAACGCAGGAACCCTATTCTGAAAAGGGGCAGGCACAAGTCAGGGTTACCACTGAAGGAAATATTACTGTGTATCCTAACCCTGCCCGCGATCAGGTGACCTTCCGGTATGGACAGATGGCTGAAGCAAAAGACCCGAAACTGACGATCACCAGTTCAACCGGTGTGCGACTGCTCCAGGCTAACCTGCCGAAGGATCAGCAGGAACTTACCTGGAATACACACAGCATCCAACCCGGCTACTACATCTGGCAAATACTCGACGGTAAACGAAAAATAGCCACGGGCAGAGTGGTGATCGTGAAGTAGGCTGGTGACCTACCAGGAAATGGAAAACCAAAGGCTGCCTCGTTCTGAGGCAGCCTTTGGTTGTATCAGGCTCCCAATCCCGGTCAGATGGACAGGCTCAGCTCGGGATAAACCTCAGGCTCAGGCTGACAATCCCTTCTGCCGTGTATGCTGAATTGGTAATGAAGGATACGTAACACCCGGTCTGTAGGGAACCAAGGGGCATTCTTCCTGGTGAAATGGATTCTGAAGCCGGGAAATGTCAGCGGGAAGATGATTCCTTTCGTGTATAACGGTTATTTCCAAATCATGGTTTGCCGGGTGATACACTGACTACTACTGATCACCAACCACCAACCACTAACCACTAACTACTACTGACTACTCAAAACTCCTGTTCCACCCAATCCGCTCCCCAGCCTCACCCAAACTAAACAGCTTGTTCATCGCGAAGTTGATGCCGATCTCATTATAGGCACCAGCCACATGGTAGGAAGATCGCGCATAGTGTACCTGGAATTTATTCAGATAAAGACTCGCACCAAATGAGAAACCAGCCGTCGCAGGCCGTTCCTTCAGCACCATCTCACTCCGGCGTAGATGGTTATAGCCTGCCATAATGCCCAGGCGCTTACCAATCATAAACTCTGCACTGAAGATAAAATGACGGAATAGCTTATCCGCAAAATACCGCTTGTCCGGATCGTTCTGCTCAGTACTTCCAAACAGATTCCCCTCTGCATCCGCAGGGTTGTTATAACGGATATCCCACTCATAAAGATGATGAACGGTCGCCATCAGGCGCAAAGGAAGGTGCCGGAACCGTTTGGATATGCCCAGTTGCAGATCAAAAGGCAGAGGCTCTGCCGTGTTCCCGGGATTGTATTTCTTCAACATGAATCCCATGTTCTTCGCGACCGCTCCGATGGTGATCAGATTTGCGGTATCCTCATAGGCAATTCCCACATCTAGGAGCAAACCGGTAGCCCTGTATTCAAACAAAGATGATTGTGCAAATTTCAGATTAGCACCATACCGCCAGCGCTCTTTATACTTCCGGGAAGCCCCCAAAGTAAGCGCATAGTCAGTCGCTTTGAAGGTGCCATACTGGTTCCCCAATACATCAGTGCGTTCAAAACTCCCGTAATTCAGATACTGAACCCCGAAGGCAAAGGAGGTAGCCAGTTTCGGAACGTGATAGCCATAATTCAGGTTCATGATATTGATCCCCGCATAATAGCTGTTATAGTTCAGTCCAAGCTGATTATGCAGCAAAGGCCGCATCAGCGCCGGATTCTGAAAAGCAAAGGAAATGTCCTGTTGTGGATTGGCCACATTGATCCCCCCGAGGGCAGAAACATGAGGGGCATTGGGCAGGCGCAGAAACTCCATGGCAAAACGGCCACCGACCACCTGCGCCTGCGCTGTTACAGCCAGCAGACCCGCCAGCAATATGCCTGCGTATTTCTTTCTTTGCATAGCTAACAAACGTTTCACCTGCTCGTTTTATTGCCGGGGTTTAATGATGTTTTAAGTTGCTGCTCTGATGCCTAAGGATTCATCTTCTGTAAATCTTCGATCAGTCCCTGACTGACGCCGGTATTCGAGAATCCGCCATCGTGGAAGAGGTTCTGCATGGTCACCATACGGGTGAAATCACTGAATAACAAGGCGCAGAAGCGGGCACAATCCTCTGCAGGCGCGTTCCCCAGGGGTGACATCTTATCAGCGTAGTGGAAGAAGGCATCAAATCCTGATACACCAGATCCGGCCGTGGTCACTGTCGGTGACTGTGATACGGTATTCACACGTACTTTTTTCTTAAAGCCATAGTGGTATCCAAAGCTCCGGGCAATGCTCTCCAGTAATGCTTTGGCCTCCGCCATATCATTGTACCCGGGGAAGGTTCTCTGTGCAGCGATATAGGACAGGGCCACCACAGATCCCCATTCATTCATCGCATCCATTTTCATTGCTGTCTGGAGCACCTTGTGAAGCGAAAGGGCGGAAATATCCAGTGTCTTCAGAAAATTATCATAGTTCGTTTCGGTGTAGCCGATATTCTTACGCACGTTGGGCGACATACCGATGGAATGGAGTACGAAGTCGATCTTACCTCCCAGGGCATCCATGCTTTTTTCGAACAGTGCTTCGAGGTCAGTAACAGAGGTCGCATCGGCACCGATTACCGGAGCATTATTACATTCCTTAGCCAGTTCGTTGATCTTTCCCATGCGCAGCGCAATAGGGGCATTACTCAGTACGATCTGAGCACCCTCCGCCACCGCGACCTGTGCTGTCTTCCAGGCGATAGATCTCTCGTCGAGTGCACCGAAAATAATTCCTTTCTTACCAGCAAGCAGTTGATGAGCCATTATATTGAGTTGTTTAACGGCGGTAAAAGTAGAAAAAACTTGCGTCCCTACTTAACTTCCTCACTTTCCTCCGGCAGATCGTGCCGCTTCGGAAAATTGAACAGCAAAGAAGAAAGAACAGGCAATATAAAAATGGATATACTTAAAATGGAAGTGATCAGATCACCCCACACTGTCGGGTGCTCCCCGGAAGGTATCTGCTGTCCCCGCGCCTCATAACAGTTGTTAGGCCCCTCCATGAACAGCGAGAACGCAGAACAGGGATTGAAATGGGTGTACAGCGATAGCGTCAGCTTCAGACCCAGGATCGCGATGACGAGATAGGCGCAGGTGCTCAGAAACGGATATTTCTCCATCAGCCGCACAAATCCCTGTGCTACGAATCGCATAGCGAGGATTCCGATGAATACACCCACCCAGATGAGTATGAGATTATTGGTATAGGCATTGGCTGCAATGACATTGTCAATGGAAAACGCAAGGTCCATCAGTTCAACAAGGATCACGGTCGCCCAGAACGGACCGAAAGCTCCAAGGGTCTTGCGATACAGCCAGCTCTTTTTCTTGTCCTGCAGCTCTTCATCAATCGTATGGACGGGCTCAGCCGGCTTGCGGGTAAAGAAATATTTAAGCGCGAGGATCAGCAGGTAAATACCACCCAGGGGTTTAAACCACCAGATCTGGATCAAAACAGCAGCAAAAAGAAGACAGATACCACGGAATACATAGGCGCCTATAATCCCGTATTTCAATGCCTTCCGGCGCTGGTCCTTGGGCAGGTCCAGTACCATCGTCGCCAGTACAGCAGCATTGTCTACAGATAATAATGATTCAATCAGGATCAGATTCAATACCACCGTCAGCGATACCATCGGCTGGGCAGTAATCTGGTCGATCAGCGCTCCAAAATTCTCGAACATGATGAGGATTTCCGTTACGGAAGCGACAAAGCTAAGTGAAAAATAGCTCAACTTACCGCCTCATCAACTGGTAGTGCACCGGCACGCTACCCGCCTGTCCGATCACCAGCAAATAGCTCCCGGAAGCCAGTCTGGTGGCAGGGATCGTCA
>JAEYQO010000004.1 GCA_023409975.1 Bacteroidota bacterium
ATTTTTTATACTGACGAAAAGGGGAATAATACTTATTATGAGTACGGGTCAAAACTGGCGGTTCCCAATAATGCCTTTGTACAACAGACTGTTGCTTCTTTAGATTATATTAAACAAGTTGACGCTACTACGCAGAAGGTTGTTACTGATCTTGCAAGTACACCAAAGACATTGAACATTCTAGAAACCAAGAGTGGGGCTTTTACTATGGCTGCGTACATTCCAATTAAAGATTTAAATGGCAATTTAATACCTCCGGGCACACCTGTCAATCCTCACAACGCAATGGCAGATGAAGCAAGTCTACCATTTAATCCGAACGCTGGTTTGTCAGATAATTCTGGTAATGAGTCCATTAGTCCTGCTACAGCTATGTCCCATGAATTAAGTCATGTGTTCAGTGCCTTTTTCTCTATTAAGGGATATCTGAATACATTAAGTATACCCGAGCCTAACTTTCATAACTATCAAGAGAAGTCCGCGACTGAATTTGAACATCGCGTAGCCGGTTTTGGTGGAGAATGGAAGCGTACGGACCATAAGAGTGGCCAAGAAATTATCACTGAGTCTCCAGTATCTAACAGGCCTATTGTAACAAACGAGGCTCAATTAGGTCAAGGCGAGCAAATTATATTAAAGTAGCATTTATGGTACGTGCAGCACTGATTTTTTTACTCGCTACGAGTTGTAGCACAACGTCCAAATTACGGAGTGGCTATCCAGATGAAATGATAATATACCATTTGTACCCATTGAGGACCTCATTGGTTTCTATTTCCTGCGAAAAAGTAAAGGATATGCCAGATGCAAAAAAGATAATTGTTAAGGATGTTCAGGAAATAAAGAAACGTTACCAATTGTTTGAAGATAAAAGTAATTTTCAGTTAGACAAGTCTATCGTAGACTTAGATGCTAGGGTCTCAATCGTTTTTCGAAATAATGGAATTGATGTGAAACGTATCTGCTGGTCTAATGTTAAGAGGTGTGAAATGAATGGGGGTGTATACAAGTATAACGAAGAAGTCGAAAAGTTCCTTTTGGATTACGGTTTGATATTCAAAATGTGACTTCTCAATCTTTAGAAGGTAAAATCACACATTAGCAATGGGTATAGCTACTACAGTATTTTGGCGGTTATTTGTGGATACTGGTAAATCAGCTTTTGCAGAGAAGGTTTTAAAGGAAATAGTGAAGCAAATTGGAGAGGTGCAATTGATTAAAAAAGAGGCATATTGGAAGGATAAAGCACTTTATGAGTTGGAGTTTGAGCAGTTGATACAAGCAGAAGACGTAAAAGAACTACTCTACCAGATATTGAGAAAAGCGGCCCTAATTTCAAACAGTTGGCAGCTTTCATTGCCGTCCGGTTTGCACACTAATCACGATGAAATAAGTGGAATAACTGAAGGCTCATTTAAAGTACATAGCTTGAAGTGGGGGAGTTTCATTATTAATCAATAGTGTTCTATTTCAATTTGGACTGATAACAGTTAGTAATACACATCGTGAAGTGTGTTCCTAAAACCGGTCGTTTAAATGGCGCAATAACGGCACCGCGTATATCGAAAGACTTATCTTATGAAATGTTTTTGCGAGGGATAGAACACCAGCGTGAATTTGAGATGCCATTATTCTACAAAGGACAAGATGTGGGCGGAAGAAGAGTGGAAGGATTTTTTAATCCTGGCACTCCTAAAAATCTTGACGAAATCCCGGTTCAGACATCAAGTACCTGCCCATACTCCTGCAGGTATTGATTCCCCAGGGTAAAATGAATAGTTAGCGGAAGGTCACCCCCTCCGCCATACCTCCGATAGACCCCAGTTATTACTCCGTTATACCTCCGTTAATACCGGACCGAGTCTACACCGGCTCTCGACCGCGTCATTACCGTTCACACCAACTTTATTATCATCTGTTTTTCGGCGATTTCAGCCAGAAAAAATCTCTTTTGAAGGGTATTTTCAATGCAATAAATACCTGTAAGTTCCCCAATAATTAGGGCAGTTTAATAATTGACCTTTAATTTTAATGACCGTATAGATACCTGGAAAACAACAAAGCCTGTAAATCAATGTTTTACAGGCTTCGAAGGTGCTATATATTCTGTGGTTCCGTAGGGGCCGGTGATCCTATACCTCTGTATTTCCTTTATATTGTTTAATAGACTTCGTCCTGCAATCCGCGGTACGATTTTGGGAGTTCTGAAGGTCATCTTTGTATATAACAGGTAATTATCGTTTGTCAATTCTCTACGCCACAGCTACGGGAGCTCCGCGAAACTTGCTTATCAATTACCATTAGACCGAAATCACCACGACTGGTCGTTTATCGAAAAACATCAGTGTTACTCACTTTAAACTAAGTTAGTTTATTTCTGCGTATAAGTCGTCTTTAAACATGGAAATAATCTTTTCTAATAGTTGGAAGTCTCTGAGGTTTAGATGGATTGTCCGGCAACAATTCTGATTCACTGCATTCGATAACTATAGTTCGTTATTCCCGTCAGGGTTCTCCGATAAGAAAAAGGATATCAGTCGAGGAGCGAGCTAACGAGATGCAACGGAAGCAAGCTATTCGCAAGGAGTTTCACTGTAGAGAACTTTTCAAACTTGAATGTGAAATACTTTGACTGTGCGCTCCAAGCGCAAGAATCTCTGTAGGTCTGCCACGAGTATCATATACCGGGAAATCCGGAGAGCTGGTGGCGCTGTGTATAGTTTGCTTGCTCTTTAGGTGTCTATCAGAAATCGGCCTACCCCGTAAAATCCGTTTAATCTTAAAAGGGTGGAACCGTTCGGGAATATTCAGTAGGTTTTCTTGAAATCACAATAATGCGGTGCTCCGAGTGGGAGCGTAATTCAAGCTAGGTGCCCGTACTTTTGTAAGACGGGCCCAAAACGAAGAGCTCCTGCTATTCCAGTATTAATGTTTTTGTGCAGTAGTTCACTCCCCAATTAGCTTTTAGAAAGAAAAGGCCTCGCTGAAAATTGCTCAGATTTACAACGTCATCACAGAAGGTTGTCTTCTGAACTATTAGCTGACCAAGTTGATTGAAAATAGATTTGATTCTGTTGTGCCGGCGATTAAAAACCCACCTTCTTTACTGCAGACTACTCCTGCAACCTGTTCTTTGAGACTGCCACCGAAAGTCTTTTGCCATAAAAGGGTGCCAACGCTATCGGTTTTGAAAATCCAAAAATCTCTGTCTCCCTTGTTGTGGGTCAGGTCGAAATCTGACGAACTACTGGAAGCAACTATAACAAATCCCTGGTCCGGTGTGCGTTTGATCATACGGGCTCCCTCGCCACCGGTTCCACCATAACTCTTCTCCCAAAGCAGATTGCCTTGCCCGTCAATCTTGATGACCCAAACATCCGTAGATCCATATCCCGGTGAGACGTCCCCATCGACAGATGCTGTAAAGCCGGCGACGACATAATTGCTGTCAGCGGTTTCTTCAACCGCTTCTGCCATTTCAGTGTCCGACCCGCAATAGTTTTTTTGCCAAACGAGTGTGCCAGTAGAATCAATTTTTATCACCCAGAAATCAGAAATACCTTTAAACACGATTACATCCCCATCCGATGAACTGGTGTTTCCAACAATTAGGTAACCTTTGTCAGACGTTTCAATCAGGTGCGTACCGTTATCAAGACCACTTCCCCCATAAGTCTTCTGCCATAGTAAGTCACCGTTGCTATCCACTTCCATCACCAAAATGTCTGACTCTGGTCCAACCCAAACCTGTCCTACTAAGGTGTAGCCGTTTTTGGAATTAGCTATTGCATCATTTACTACGTCAAGATGGATGCTCCCATGGTTTTTTTTCCAAGGCCTTCAATACTACTCCTGAACTATGGCTGAATCTTCAGCGGTCACATGATCTCTGGTTTGCGAGTCAAAAGGTATCATTGGAAGCCATTCGCCATTTTGCGCAGAACAGGAATTCAGGGAAGGATAGGTAATACTAGCTATTGCTATTGGTACTTCTAAACCACTCCATTTCTATGAATGAATATACAAGCGCAAAACAGTAGCTTCACCTGAGGAAGTATGGTTACAAAAGCCATGATCAGGTTCAGCCAATTAATTTCAGGTGTAAATCTCCGAACGAAGAAAATCGTCTTTGTTGGGCTTGCTGTTCTTTGTCTCCTGCCCTTCATCTCTCCACCATTGGCTCTGTTGATGGGCTTGATTGTTGCCAACCTGATGGGAAACCCATTTGTGACACAAACTGCAAAGCTTTCAAAATTACTCCTGCAGATTTCAGTAATGGGGCTTGGATTCGGCATGTATGTGTTCAGCGCTATCAAAGCCGGTAGCCAGGGTTTACTCTTTACGGTGCTTACTATTTTAGGCACCCTGTTGGCCGGGTATCTGATTGGCCAAATGCTGAAAGTGGATAAGAACACCACACATCTGGTTTCGTCTGGTACTGCAATCTGCGGAGGAAGCGCCATCGCCGCAGTCGCACCGGTAATCAATGCAAGCCGGGAACAAATTTCAGTGGCACTAGGTGCAGTATTCATTCTCAATGCCATTGCTCTTTTCATTTTCCCAGTCATAGTTAAGGCATTCGATTTGAGCCAGGTGCAGTTCGGCATGTGGAGCGCTATTGCAATTCATGATACAAGCTCGGTCGTGGGAGCAGCTTCCAGTTATGGCCCGCAGACGTTGGAAGTGGCAACAACAATTAAACTTGCACGTGCACTCTGGATTATACCAGTTTCCCTCGTTTTCGGATTTATCTACAGGAAACAATCAGGTAAGGGCAAAATACCATGGTTTATCGGCTTCTTTATGCTGGCCATGATCCTAAACACTTACTTTACGCCTGTTCAGTTTCTGTCGCCCTATCTCGTAACTCTCGCGAAGGCCGGTCTAACCCTTACATTGTTCCTTATCGGATCCAGTCTCACTGTTTCGCAGCTGCGCACCGTCGGCATCAGACCGTTTATATTGGCAGTAAGTCTTTGGCTGATTATTTCCGTCGCTTCACTGGGTGTAATAATGAACACACTTGATTGATTGAGGACAACTGCAGGCAGAGCTAGTTCTGTTCATGAACATCTTCAGGATATCGACCTAACTTACGCGGCACGGTATGTTATTACACCTTGAAAGCATAAATGTTGTAAATTCACCTAAATATTTCCAAACTAATTTTTACACTCGAAGACTTTGCTAACTCATTGCGTTTATGAGCGCAATTACCTAAAAGCCACACCTGAGATGAGAAAACACCTACTTCTATTCTTCTGCATTGTTATATCCTTTCAAGGCCGGGCCCAAGAGATATGGTCGAACTATGTAGCAATGGGTACTGTGTTCAGAGCGATAGACTTTGATTCTACAGGTACAGCCTGGGTTGGTACTACAGCATACGGGCTTAATAGGATTAATGATTCATTATGGAATATTCAAACACCGGGGAACAGTGGACTGCCTGCTATTAGCATATTTGCAGTCAGGTTTGATAACCAGAATACTGCATGGCTGGGAACCAACGGAGGCGGCCTGGTAAAATACGATGGGACAACATGGACGAGCTATACAACGCTCAATTCGGGAATTACAAATGATATTGTTACTGCTATTGTTATTGATTCTACTGACCAAAAGTGGATAGCTACTCAGGGAGGTTTGTCGAAATTTGATGGTAGCAACTGGATTAGCTACAAACAGAATAATAGTGGAATTGTCAATAATCACATAATTTGTCTTGCTATAGAATCAACGGGTATTCTGTGGATAGGCACAAATTTCGGAATTAGTACGTTTGACGGCACCACTTGGACCACCTTTAATACAACTAATAGCGGCCTTCCCAGTAACAATATCAAAAGTATCGCTATCGACGAATCAAATAATGTATGGATCGGAACAAGTATGGGATTGACAAAGTTTGACGGATCAAATTGGTTAACCTACACGACAAACAATAGTGATATTCCAGAAAATTATGTTGAACGTATTTGCATAGATTCGCAGCAAAATAAATGGATCGGAACACTATTTAGCGGAGTCTGCAAGTTTGATGGCAACACATGGACTACTTACAACCCATCGAATAGTGGACTTGCTGATACGATGGTTTTTTCTATGGCAGTAGACCAGTTTAATCAAGTTTGGGCAGGCACACTAACTGGAGTATCAAAATTTGACGGAACGAACTGGACACTATATGATCCCTGGAATACCACACTAACAGATCATGAAATCTCATCGGTTGCAATCGATTCGCAAGGTAATAAATGGTTTGGATCTTTCGGATCGCTAAGTTCTTATGGTGGCGTGAGCAAGTTCGACGGGACGAATTGGACTACTTTCAGGACCATAAACAGTGGTCTGCCACACAACTATGTTTCGTCAATTCATGTGGACGCACAGGGAGTGCTGTGGTTTGGAACTGGTGGGGGAGTGGGTGTATATGATGGATTGAACTGGACAGCCTATTCCACATCTGGCAGTGGCTTAGTGAATGATAATGTGACGGCAATCACATCTGATGGGCAGGGAATTAAATGGATCACCACCTACGGAGGAGGTGTCAGTAAGTTTGATGGTAGTATGTGGACCTCATTTACAGCATCGAATAGTTCACTTTTAGACAATAACGTATTTGCAGTAGCGGTAGATGCCCAGGATAATAAATGGTTTGGTACAGGTAGTGGAGTGTCAATGTTTGATGGCGTTAATTGGGTTTCATATACGCCTTCCAACAGTGGACTAAGTAATCACTATGTAACAAGTATCTCTATTGATGCACAGGGTACTAAATGGATAGGAACCTATGGCGGTGGATTGTGTAAATTTGATGGCTCCTCATGGACTGTTTACAACACAACGAACAGTGGGTTGAGTGGAAACCATATTCATGATGTCGAGGTCGACCAGGCAGGGCGGGTTTGGGTGGCTACATTTTTTGGGATTAGTAGGTTTAATGGGTCAAGCTGGATTGTTTATAATAACTCAAACACAAATGATGGACTAGTAGACGATGAAGTACGATCGATTGCATTCGATCTGAATGGCAACCCATGGTTTGGTACATTAAGAGGCGTCTCTGCACTATCAGGAATACCATTGTCGGTTGATCTGATTTCGTTTACTGGGAAACAGAACAAACATACTAACCAACTCGAATGGGAGACGGCTAACGAGCAGGATCACGATGGTTTTCTCGTCGAGCGGAGTACGGATGGCAAGAAATTCCAGTCTCTGGCTTTTGTTGCCGCAGAGCAACAGAAACTAAACAAGTATTCGTACGATGACACGCGTCCGAACCCCAATGATAGTTACTATCGTTTGAAAATGGTTGGCAGGAACGGTGACGTTTCTTTCAGTAATGTTTTGCACCTCAGTAATAGAGAAGAAACTCAATTGACGACTATAATATACCCGAATCCGGTTTCAGAATGCTTGAATATTACCACACAGCGAAATGGGGGGAAGCTCAAGATATTTAATAGTTCTGGCGAATGTGTTTTCAGCATAGCTATAAATGCAACCAAAGTTGAAGTGAATTTGGGTCATTTGCAACCGGGAGTTTATTTGTATAGAATTGGTGAGGACGGCGGTACTTTTGTCAAGCAATAATGCGAACCAAAATTCTGCGATGGAATAAGGATTTGTTTGGTCAAATGGATGGGAAAGAGGTTAAGTAAAAGGGCATGCCGAATTACGAGGTACTGGACACGACAATGGCAGGAGGTTTATATTAGGTCCGTTGCGATCAATCCATCAGTTCTGCACAGTCGAACCCGTTATCTTTAAGAAGTCTTATAATTTCTTCTGATGATGTTTTTATCGCACCGGCAACACGTAAAATCTTGTCACAGTCCTGAAGATCAAAATTCCACGTTCCTTCCTTCAATAATTTATCCAAATGCGGTTGTAGTTGCTTCGCTTGTTTTTTCAGCCTTACCGATGTTTTAAATACCAAAACCACAATAGCAATTTTTTGTGATATTTATCGATTTATAGAACGGTATGCTGGAAGAGCAATGAAAGCACCTACAACTCCCAGTAGAAATGCGATAATTGATCCTGCTTTTCCACTACCCGAGCCAAATACAGCACCTGAGACTACGAAAAAATGTATGGCGCTGGAAACAATTGCAGTGAAGCCTAAAGTCAACGAAATTCCCGCCCCCCTTTTTGAAGAACGTCTTTTAGCCCGTCCTGCGATGATGAGGCTTGATAAGCCTAAGCCCAATTCCACCAATCCAAAGGCTCTCGCAGCGGTGACCCCTCGCACATAACCACCATCATTAAAGATTCTGGAACTGGTGTCTTCTGCTACCTGGGAAAAAACTTTAAAATTTATCAATAGTGTCAATCCCAAAATCAGAAAAGCTGAAATAGACTTCGCCATCAGTGTTATTTTGATAGCGAAATTAATTCCTATTGAAGGAGACTATTTGTAAAAACGCGACTTTATGTTACGAAAGTCTAACTGTGCCTCTATCGGTGGCGGCTATTGTGTCGGGATGAAAGTATGCCTTAGGGGTAATACCTGAAAACTGTTTAAAATCGTGGCTGAAATGAGCTTCATCATAATAACCAAAATCAAAAGCGATATCGAAAAGACGTTTCTCTTGAAATGGTTTGTTGAGAAGTGAATTAAATCTTGCTATTCGTAGAAACTGTTTGGGACTAAACCCTGAAAATTCTTTGAACCTCCTTTCAAACTGTCGTATCGATAAGAAATGGTTTGAAGCCAATGTTTTTACGGTAATATTTGTGCATGCACTTGAAATGGCTTTAATGGAAGAACATATAGCTGTAAACTCTGCCCTGATGTTTTTCAGCCGTGCTTCAAAAAAATCAGAAACAATTTCTATCCGTTGCATGTTTCCAGAAGCCATCATTATTTTCTCTTCCAACTCTTCACCTGGCTTACCACAGAGCGTTTTTATATCGACTGACTGGCCAGTAAGTTCATTCGCAGGAACCCCAAACAGTTGTGGAATAGCGTAGGGATACAAATAAAATCCGAAGACACCGAAGTCCGTATTTGATGCAATTTCGCTTGTTGTCTGAGTTTGTCCGTAAATGCCCGAACATAATTTTTCTTCATTTTTTAAAGCAGCCTTAAATCTGAATTTTCCCTTGTAACAGAAAACCACTTCGCAGCAATGATGCGCAAAAGAGTGATGTATAAAGGGCTTATCTGTGGCTGCATTTAATTCCAAGTACCAGAAATGCCTAATGTAGTCGGCAAGATGTAGCGGTGGCTTTATGACTTGAAAATCCATTTTTTCGGTAGTTTAAATTCTATAGTTGAAAGTTACGCTTCAGAATTGTGAAGTTGATTAAAACCTCTCTGCACAGTATCATTTTTGGAGTAGCACACTTGTTATTGCTGCTCCAAAATTTCTGATGCAGTTTTATTACCTATTTGGTCTGCCAATCCTACAAGCAATCTGCCATTTATGTTATATTCTTGTCTTTGGTTAATCCTTGTTTCGTTAATAGGAACTTCTGCCCCAGAACCGTAAGAAATGGCTCTATAACCTACAGCTAATTTTTCTACTATATCCAAATACAGCTAAGAGCAAAGTTTGAACTTGTGGTTCGTAGAGCGGATACATCGAAAAAGATCATCTATTTTAAGCCACAAAAGCCCTTACCACACTGCCTATCAATACCGGGGTGGGTCAACACCGCGGAATAATGCGTCAACATGAACGGAAACAACAAAGCCTGTAAATCAATGTTTACAGGCTTTGAAGGTGCTATATGGTTGTGGTTCCGTAGGGACTCGAACCCTAGACCCGCTGATTAAGAGTCAGCTGCTCTACCAACTGAGCTACGAAACCTCAACAGGCTGCAAATATACAGGATCAGCGTTTTTGTAACACATTTTTGTGGCTGGCACAATATTATCCCTTCCTTTCCTAAACTGAACAATGAATCTGGTACCCTCGCTTTTAGGCGGCTTAGCAGGAGCTCTTACAGTCACGCTGGTTCATGAGCTCATGAAGAATACAGTTGAAGACGCTCCCAGAATGGACAAGCTGGGCATGGAAGCCATCGATGAATCCCTGGATGCTGCCGGTCAGCCCAGCCCCTCCCAGCCAACACTGTTTAAAGCCGCTTTTGCCGGAGAACTGATCAGCAATACTTTATACTACGCGCTGGCCGGTATCGGCAAAAGGAAAACAGCAACCCGGAAGGGTGGTCTTCTCGGATTGGCCGCCGGTATGGGGAGTATCTTCCTACCCAAACCCCTGGGCCTGAACAGCGCTCATAGCAACAGGACTAAAAAGACGCAATTACTGGCCCTGGGCCTTTACCTGCTTGGCGGACTTGTGGCGGCGAAGGTGACGGCAGCGCTCGACAGCGCAGCAGAACACGATTAAGTCATCCATTCCCAGGCGCTCTGGTACCCATCTATGCTTCTGGCATACTCGATAAAATCGTCGTAAAAAGGGAACTGGCTCAGTGTGGCGCTATCACCCACAACCACCAGCTTTTTCCGGGCCCGCGTCATGGCAACGTTCATTCTCCTGATCTCTGACAAGAATCCTATGCTGCCCTCCATGTTGCTTCTGGTCAGGCTGATGTATACAATGTCCCGCTCCTGTCCCTGAAAACTATCTATGGTGTTCACATCCAACATATGTCCAGACTGGTGAAGACCGGACCGCTCCAGCAGCATCTGCTGCATCAGTTCTACCTGCCGGCGGTATGGTGCGATCACGGCCACTGTTAGCGCAGGGGTTTTTCCTGTGTAGGTATTCAATAATGCTTCCAGGTGGCGAAACATCAGCTCTGCTTCCTCCGGATTTGAAATAGCGGTTCCTTCCTGTAACTCCTCAAACCCGCACCCCGCCGTGTCAATGAATACCACCGGCACATCTGCTTCAGTAATCTTCCGGTCAGCTACCGACGCATCTGCTTTCAGTTTTCCTGAATACAGTTCTTTCGATGGAAAATCCATGATCTGCCGGTTCATCCGGTACTGTACTTCCAGCATCGTCACGGCAGAAGGATGGGTGCCGGCCAGTTTTTCCAGCAAAGTTTCGGACAGGCCTCCTGCTGCTGCCGCTTCAGACTTGATAGTTGGTGGTAGCTGCAGATGATCACCAGCCAGCACCAGTTTCTCTCCTTTGAGGATCGGAATCCAGCAGGAGGGCTCCAGTGCCTGTCCGGCTTCATCAATAACGACGGTCTTGTACCGAAAGTCTCTTATTGAATAATGGTTGGCTCCGACAGGGGTGGCCGTGACTACTTGTGTGTCGCGCAATATTTCCTGCAATTGCGCCTCTTCGATCTGTTCCACGTGTTGGAGCAGACTACGTGCCTCGTTGAAGAGCGCCTTCCGCTGCTCTCTTTCCGCCTTTCCAAACTGGCGTTTATACCGGTGGGCCATATCCCGAAAGGCAGCAGCCTGCTTCCGCAGCTTTTTTACTTCTTTGGTTCTGGAATGTCCTGCCAGTCTGCCATCGATCGTCAGCGCCTGGAGGTGGTCGGATACCCTGACCGGATTACCAATTCGCAGGACCTGCAAGCCCGCGTCCGCCAGTCGTTCAGTGAGCAGATCGACGGCAGTATTACTGGGCGCAGTTACCAGAACGGGGCCACCATCTCTTTCGACAAGCTCACGGATGGCCGCTACCAGTGTCGTTGTCTTTCCTGTACCTGGAGGACCATGGACAATCGCCAGGTCTTCTGAGGAAAGGATCGATCGCACCGCCTCATTCTGAACTTCATTCAGTGAGGATAAACCATCGAAAGCAACCTTGCCAAAGTCTGGTGATTCCTTGCCCGTGAGCACCCTTACCAGTCTTCCGGCATCTTTTCTTTCCTGTATGGCTTCAGCAGCCCGCAGAGCAGCCTCCATCTCCTGATATCCGTATTCGTCGAACAGCACGTCCACTCCCAGCTTTCCGTCCCGCGCCCAGTCCGGAAGTTCTTCGATCCTGAGGTTCAACCTGAGACGGTCTCCCGATTGCCAGCCAATGATACCGTCGACGAAGTCCTGCTGCGGGTCGTGGTTTGAGAAGAGCCTTGCCGGACTTCCGAACCTTAGTTGATGGGGCAGATCCTGGTGCGTGGTACGTTCCAACTCCACCGCGAGGTAATCACCTCGCAGCGGTTCAGTATTCCGGATCGCTACAGGATACCAGGTCAGACCATTTGTTCTCCGGTCCCTGGCCGATAGCCGTTCCATCTGCTCCCTGTAGTTCCGACGATCCTCGTCCCTTTCAAGTTGTAATAAACTGAGCTGCTGTTTGAAATAATCCATCCACCCACAAAAGTAGGCCCCGGGGAGCTTTTTCTGCGTACTGCAACACCTCAGAGTTTCAGATAAAACGGGCGCAGCAGGTTCGTAAACTCCGGTGTATAGGCTCCGCTTCTTTCGCGAATCAACAGGTCTTCCTCCTGCGGATCTGCTGGAATGCGGGAGCAGATATGGACGATCCTGTTGGCACTGGCACCGGGGCGGGGGATGATCCGGAGCTGGTTGAGCGTGTACCAACCATTTTGGTGTAAGAGTTGTTGCCAGTGGCCAGACTCCGTAACAGGAAGCAGAACAGAAGCTGATCCGCTGCCCGACAGATTCCTGTCGATACATCCGAACAAGTCTGCCTGAGAAAGGCTGAGTGAGTGTCTGGCCTGGTTTCGCTGAGTGGCCGGACCCAGCAGACTATTATTAAAAAAAGGCGGGTTGCAGATGATGAGATCGAAAGGACTGGCCGATGTATAGGTTCTGGCATCGCCTTGCCGGATAAGGATTCGCTCCGCAAAGGGAGATGCTACGGCGTTGGATTTAGCCTCTAGCGCGGCTTCCTGATCCAGCTCCAGAGCCTGAATGAGCAGGGATGGTTGTCGTTGAGCCAGCATGAGACTCAGCAGTCCTGTGCCGCAGCCGATATCCAGGGCCTGCTTTATGGTACTGTTGACAGGCGTCCAGGCGCCCTGGATGCAGGCATCGGTGCTTACCTTCATGGCCGACCGTTCCTGATGGATGGTAAACTGTTTGAAAGAAAACCAGGTATTACTCATGTCCAGGCAGCTCTGGCGGAGGGGCTGATCTCCAGGTCGGTGAAATCCTGTTTGAGGTATTTATGATATGCTGTAATGCCGATCATCGCTGCGTTGTCCGTACAGTATTCAAACGCGGGAACGAATACCTTCCAGCCCTTTCTGGCCCCTGTCTCTACGAGGGCTTTCCGCAGACCGGTGTTGGCGGATACGCCTCCGGCGATGCCTATGTCGCGGATACCCAGTTCATTTGCAGCCTTCTCAAGCTTGAGCATCAGCGTACGGATAATCGTATACTGTACAGAGGCGCAGATATCAGCAAGATTCTTAGACACAAAATTGGGGTCTTCCTTTTTCTGCTTCTGCAGGAAATAGAGAATGGAGGTTTTGATACCGCTGAAGCTGAAGTCGTAGTTTTTCATATCCGCAACCGGAAAGCTAAACCTCAGAGGATCACCTTCGGCAGCATATTTGTCTACCAGCGGACCGCCAGGGTAGGGAAGTCCCAGCATTTTTGCTGTCTTATCAAAAGCTTCACCCGCAGCATCATCGATCGTAGTGCCGAGCACTTCCATATCGAGGTAGTCACGAACGAGGACGATCTGGGTATGTCCACCGGAAACTGTCAGGCAAAGGAAAGGGAATGAAGGTTTGGGATCATCGATCCAGTGTGCCAGCACATGTGCCTGCATATGGTGTACTGCGATGAGCGGCAAGTTCCTGGCCTGTGCAAAAGCCTTGGCAAAGCAGGCGCCCACCAGCAAGGACCCGATGAGTCCCGGGGCCTGTGTGAAGGCTACGGCGCTCAATTCCTCCTTTGCGACTCCGGCGGCTTGCAGGGCCTGATCGACCACGGGTGCAATCTTTTGCATATGGGCTCTGGATGCCATTTCGGGAACAACCCCGCCGTACTGTTCATGGATCTTTTGAGTCGCAATCAGATTACTTAACACCTTACCATCCCTGATGATTGCCGCACTGGTTTCATCGCAGGAGGATTCTATTGCAAGTATGGTCGTACGCTTCATGTTCTAAGCTGATGCCTGAAAGTTGATCGGGTAATTGACCGTTTGTAACGGGTCTGATAATACCACCGCAATATTACGGTATTGAAGTTGAGTCGTCCGGGTTGGTATCTGAAAAAATAATTGTCCAACGAATTTGTAAAAGAGGAAAAAATCTATATTTGCATCCTTCTTATAGTTTTTGTCCATGATCCTCTAGTTTCTGCCTGACTGATCAGGCCTGCCATTCCAGCAACGACGGACCTCACCCGTCGCAAGTCATCATTTTTTTAACCACAACAATTCAATTTTTATTTTATGTCGCTTCGCGTCAAACGGACTTCCCGTCTGATCTATTATCTGTCGCTTTTTAAAACAGCTGTTGCCGGAGAGCAGAAAGAATTTACCTCCGGTAGTATCGATAAAGCCATCTTCATGCTGTCGATACCCATGATCCTGGAAATGATCATGGAGTCGCTCTTTGCTGTCGTAGACGTGTTCTTTGTTGGAAAACTGGGTGTAGATGCCGTCGCGACAGTAGGTCTTACCGAGTCCATGTTAACGATCATCTACTCACTTGGGATCGGGCTCAGCATGGCTGCAACCGCCGTTGTCTCAAGGAGAGTTGGGGAAAAGAACCCTGATGCTGCCGCTCATTCCGGTATGCAGGCAATTTATCTGGCCATGGGCGTATCGCTCCTGATCAGCTTCACCGGGATATTCTTTTCGAAGGAGCTGCTGCTATTGATGGGGGCTTCTACAGAGCTGGTGGAAACGAACTACCGTTATACCCAGATCATGCTGGGTAGCAATTTCGTCATCATGTTGCTGTTCATGATCAATGGTGTGTTCCGGGGTGCAGGTGATGCCTCCATTGCTATGCGCTCGCTCTGGCTGGCCAATATCCTGAACATCCTGCTTTGTCCGACGCTGATCTATGGCTGGGGCCCTTTTCCCGAACTCGGATTAACCGGTGCGGCGCTGGCCACCACCATAGGCCGTGGTGCCGGCGTGGTGTATCAGTTCTACTATCTTTTTAAAGGTAGGGGTGTCATCAGGGTGCTGCGGAAGCATATGAGCTGGGACTTCCCGGTGATCAAAAGTCTGGTGCAGATTGGTGCAGGAGGAACAGCCCAGTTTCTTATCGCCTCTGCGAGCTGGATCTTTCTGATCAGGATCCTGTCTGGTTTCGGTAGCCAGGCCTTAGCCGGTTATACTATAGCCATCAGGGTGATCGTGTTTGCGATATTACCAGCCTCGGGTATGGCCAATGCAGCAGCCACACTTGTGGGCCAGAACCTTGGGGCCCGGCAACCGGAAAGGGCCGAGCAATCCGTATGGAAAACCGCTTTTTATAACATGCTGTTTCTGGGATGCATCAGCATCGTCTTCTTTCTGGGGGCGAAACCCATCATCAGTTTCTTTAATCAGGAACCTGAAGTGATCCGTTACGGAACACTGTGTCTGAAGATCGTTTGCCTTGGCTATATCTTCTACGCCTACGGGATGGTAATCTCCAGTTCGTTCAATGGTGCAGGGGACACAAAAACACCCACAATTTTGAACTTCTTCGGATTCTGGTTGTTTCAGATACCCCTGGCCTACCTGATAGCTGTTGTCTGGGAAGTGGGCCCGGAAGGAGTTTTCTGGGCCATCTCCATAGCCGAAAGTGCGATTGCGATTGTGGCCATCCTGCTATTCAGAAGAGGTACCTGGAAGACCGTTAAAGTCTGACGAAATGAGCGTTCTGGTGTCTTCGGACACCAGAACTTTTTAGAACCGTAGAGTAGCGGAATCAGAGCCCGTGTTATTTATGCCGTTCTCATACCCCTCGTCGACCAGCCAGTTCCGGCTGTCTGCAGCAGTTGTTGCCAGCACATCACATCGGTTGTTCATGGGGTTGTCCGCATGACCTTTCACCCAGACAAATCTGATAGAATGCTTTCTGGCTTCTTCTGCATATTGTCGCCACAGGTCGGAATTCTTCTTTCCCTTAAAACCTGTTCTGAGCCAGTTTCTGAGCCAGCCCTTCTCAACAGCCTCCATTACATATTTGGAGTCCGTATAAACAACGATATCCAAACCAGTACGTGTCAGGGCCTTTAATGCTGCGATCACAGCCATCAGTTCCATGCGGTTATTAGTCGTCAGGCGGAATCCCTGAGAGAGTTCTTTATACGATTTACCCCACTGCAGGATGACACCATAGCCTCCGGGACCGGGATTACCTCTGGCTGCTCCATCCGTATAGATTGTTAACTGTTGTGACATTCGAACCCGATCCCAGTATCTTTGCCGCCAAAAATAGACGATTGGCAGGCAAAATAAAAGTTGGAGGCGTCAGCTACCTGAACACAAAGCCCTTGTTGTATGGAGTGGAAAGAAGTGAGCTGATGACGGAGATAGAATTGACGCTGGAGTACCCCGCAGCGCTGGTAAACAAGCTGAAATCCGGGGAGCTGGATCTGGCTCTGATGCCGGTAGCCGCCATGCAGGATGTACCAGGGGCGCGCATTGTAGCTGACTATGGTATCGCCGCCGATGGTTATGTGGGCTCGGTGGCTCTGTTCAGCATGGTGCCGATAGACGAGATCAAAACGGTGATGCTGGATTATCAGTCCAGAACCTCGGTACGACTGGCGCAATTGCTGTTCGAGAAGCACTGGAAGCAGAATGTGGTATTCAGGCCCGCTACTGAGAACTTTATCGAGTATATCAACGGAACTACGGCAGCGGTGATCATCGGAGACCGCGCCTTGAAGCAGCTAACCAACTTTGAATATGTCTATGATCTGGCAGAAAGCTGGAAGACATTCACAGGCCTGCCCTTTGTATTCGCGGGATGGATTTCCAACAAAGAACTGCCCCCGGATTTCATCCGGAGATTTAATGAGGCCAATGCAGAAGGACTGAATCACCTGCCGGAGATCGCCTCATCTTTTGAGTTCCCCTGGTATGATCTGCTGAAGTATTACCGGGAGGACATCCATTTTCATCTGAGCGAGGAGAAGCTGAAAGGGTTGAACACCTTTCTGGAGATGATAAAATAACAGGAAAAAAACTCAGCAGCCATCCAGTCGGCATCTGGATTCAACCGGGTATTTAACCATCACGACGGGACCGTTGCTGCCCCGGATCATACCGCTATCAATAGAAAAAGAGGAGACTAATCCACCAGTACCGCTGTACCGGAAGCACTTACCATCAACATGCTCCCGCTTCCGCCAATTACCTCGTAATCAAGATCAATGCCTACCACGGCGTTAGCACCCATGGCATAGGCCCGTTGCTGGAGTTCGCGGGTGGCGGTTTCCCTGGCTTCCAGAAGCACCTGTTCGTAAGCGCCCGAGCGGCCTCCTACGATATCGCGAATGCCGGCCAGGATATCCTTGAATACATTAGCACCGATTATGGTTTCACCGAAAACAAGGCCTTTGTACTCTTTGATCGTTTTCCCTTCTATGGTTGGGGTTGTCGTAAGGATCATCGTTCTGTTGTTTAACTAAAGATACGGGAACCTGAAAACACTAATTGTATCTTTGCAGCCGAATCCTTAAGATGAACGACAAGATAACACTGGTCGAATGTCCCAGAGATGCAGCGCAAGGCTGGAAAACATTTATCCCCACGGAGGTAAAAATAGATTACCTGAACAGTCTTCTGAAGGTTGGTTTTGATGTACTTGATTTTGGGTCGTTTGTTTCACCTAAAGCCATTCCCCAGATGGCAGACACCGCAGAAGTTCTTGCCGGTCTGAACCTGGAAGGAACCACTACCGAACTTTTAGCCATTATTGCTAATACCAGAGGTGCAGAGCAGGCTGTTCAACACCGGCAGATCCGTTACCTCGGTTTTCCGTTCTCCATTTCGGAAACCTTCCAGCTCAGAAATACCAATAAAACCATCCGGGAATCCCTCGTGCAGGTGGAAGAGATCCAGAAGCTCTGCAGCAGTCATGGCAAGGGCCTCGTGATCTATATCTCTATGGGTTTTGGTAATCCCTATGGCGATGAATACAATGCAGATATAGCCATTCGCTGGGTAGAGCAGCTTGCTGAGCTGGGAATCCGTACCTATGCGATGTCGGATACGGTCGGCGTTGCTACGCCAGAACTGATAGGCTCTATTTTTGGTAAACTCATTCCTGCATTCCCGGAACTTACCATCGGCGCCCATTTTCATTCCACACCCGCCAGCGCAACAGAAAAGATCCAGGCGGCCTGGGACCATGGGTGCAGAAGATTCGACAGTGCGCTGAAAGGTATTGGTGGATGTCCTATGGCCAAGGACGATCTGGTAGGAAACCTTGCAACGGAATCGCTGGTGGAATGGTGCGACAGCCGTGGCATTCCGTTAGCGCTGGATCGGTTGGAACTATCAGATGCTCTCAGTAAAGCCGGTAGGGTTTTCATTTAATTTTCAAACTAAACATTATGTCTGTACATAGCGACGTCAAAAGAGTCACCTCCCATACCCTTCAATGGATGAAGCAACAGGGAGAGAAGATCAGTATGCTGACTGCCTACGACTTCTCCATGGCCAGGATATTTGACGATGCAGGGATCGATGTACTGCTGGTGGGGGATTCTGCCTCCAATGTGATGGCAGGTCATGAAACCACGCTGCCGATCACCCTCGACCAGATGATCTACCATGCCTCCAGTGTGGTAAGAGCCATCAATAGGTGCATGGTACTGGTAGATCTGCCTTTTGGAAGCTACCAGGGGAATAGTAAAGAAGCACTGAACTCTGCCATCCGGATCATGAAGGAAACAGGAGCGCACGGCATCAAACTGGAAGGAGGAGAAGAGGTCCTGGAATCCATTAAAAGGATTATCAGTGCAGGTGTGCCGGTTATGGGGCATCTGGGTTTGACACCTCAGTCGATTTATAAGTTCGGAACCTACGCCGTGAGAGCGAAAGCTGAGGCGGAAGCTGAAATGCTGATTCAGAATGCCTATAAGCTGGAAGAGGCCGGATGTTTTGCCTTAGTGCTGGAAAAGATACCTGCTGCCCTGGGTAAGCGAGTTGCAGAAGCATTGAAGATTCCAGTGATCGGTATCGGAGCAGGAATGCATGTGGACGGTCAGGTGCTTGTAATGCATGACATGCTCGGCATTACTAAAGACTTCTCTCCGCGGTTCCTGCGGCGTTACCTCGATCTATACGACGTCATCAAGGGCGCCACGGCACAATATATCCAGGACGTAAAAAGCCAGGATTTCCCGAACGAAAAGGAACAGTATTAGTTAGCTTATCCAACATTATCCCGGTTAGAAACATGATCAATGAACCTGTCTGGAAAACTCTTAAAGAAGAACTGGAACAGCAGAAAGTAGTTTTAGTCGCTGTTTCCAAAACAAAGCCTGCTTCTGATATTGAGCAGTTCTATCAGTTGGGACAAAGAGATTTCGGAGAGAATTATGTGCAGGAGCTCGTGGATAAGCAGGCCCAATTACCTTCGGACATCCGCTGGCATTTCATCGGGCATCTTCAATCCAATAAGGTTAAATACATAGCGCCGTTCGTCAGTCTGATACACGGAGTGGACAGCTTTAAGCTGCTGCTTGAAATTAATAAACAGGCCGCTAAGAACAACAGAACCATCGATGTGCTGCTCCAGATGCATATTGCCTCTGAAGCGTCCAAATTCGGGATGAACAGCCGGGATATATGGGAGTTCATGGACTATTACGAGGCTCAGCAGCAACAATTGCAGCATGTAAGAATCCGAGGTCTGATGGGCATGGCAAGCTTCACAGAAGACGAGAACAAGATAAGAGAGGAGTTCCGGGTTCTCAATGCCCAGTTTCAGAGTCTCCGGAAAACAAATTTTCTCTACAAGGATTCTTTCGACACGTTATCCATGGGTATGAGCAGTGACTATAAACTGGCCATACAGGAAGGGAGCACCATGGTAAGGATCGGCAGCATGCTGTTTGGCGAACGGTCCTGAGGGGATCACCTGAGCCGCTCAAGGAGTTTATAACCGAGAGCAGTAATTACAGCAAGTCCGCCAATAACCCACCACAACACTTCAAAGCCAAACCTGTCTGCTATCTGGGCCCCGGTTCCCGGACCCAACACCTGCGCAACGCTCCATGATATAGAAAACAGTGCTGCGTATTGCCCCCTGTTTTCGTTGATTGACCTTCCCACCCAATAGGTGTTCATGAAGGGCATAGAAAACATCTCACCAAAAGTCAGGAAGAGCATTGAGACGATAGCAACCAATACGGCAGCAGGGAAAATATTGTACATCAGAAAGCTGAAGGCGATCATCAGCACACCGGCCGTAATATACTGCATGATATGCCGCCTTCCTTCCAGTTTATGGATCAGTACCATCTCCGTTGCTGCAATGATGATCCCGTTCATGGCCATCAACAGACCGATGGTAAGTTCATTCAGTCGCAGGTGTTCGCGGAAGTAAACGGGCAGGGTAGTGAAGATCTGGAAGAAGCAGAAAGCAAACAGAATGGTCAGCACAAAGAAAATGAGGTAGGGCTTATCAGCATAGGCTGAGGGTACCCTGATATTCGGTGTCTGTTCCAGCTTCCGTGTTGTGGATTTGTTTCTGGAGGGAGAAAGCGTGAAATACAGTAGGAAAGCCGCGCCGATATTGGTACAGCCATCGATCCAGAACAATAGTTCATAATTGAACGAGGCCAGGAGTCCACCGAGCGCACCCCCGAATGCCCATCCGAGGTTGATCGAAAGACGGTTCAGGGAAAACGAACGCGTCCTGTTTTCTTCCTTACTGAAATGGGCGATAGCTGCCGAGTTTGCAGGACGAAACATATCATTGACCAGACTCAGCAGAAAAGCGAAAATGCAGATCATGGGATAGCTCCGCATCTGTCCCAGCAGAAAGAACATGAACCCACCGCCTGCAAGCGTGAACAACTGTATATGATAAAACCCGAAACGGTCGATCAGCTTTCCACCCAGAAAGCCACCACAAATAGCACCTAATCCAAAGACAGCCATTACCCAACCAGCATCAGCTATGCTATAGCCGAGCTTTTGCGTCATGTAGAGCGTCATAAATGGCATTACCATGGTGCCTGCCCTGTTGACCAGCATGACGACTGACAACCACCAAGTTGAGGGAGAGAGACCACTGTAGGCCGACTTATACAAATTAATGATGGCTGTCATGAGGGGCGCAAATGTATGACTTGAAATAATAAGATGTATCTTTATTTAGTAAACACCAAAAAAGGATTTTCATGAAGTGGTTATTTGCTGTTGTTTTAAGTCTGGTTTTGTTTCAGCCTGCTGCAGAGGCCCAGGAGATGACAATCGGTTATCGCGACGAAATGGTCTTTAGCATTACTGCAGATCTGGAAAAGATCGAGGCGGAATGGGAAGCGTTTCTCCATGAACACGCAATGAAAGCTGAACTTAGTGATTGGAAGATCACCAGCAATATGGATGGAGAGACAGAATACCTGATGTTGGTGGCCAGAGACGACCGGAGTAATATCCGTATCGCATCTTTGTTGATGCAGGATGGTAACAAGCTAAGTTTACCGACTTCGGGAGGAAAAACTGCCCGTTTGATCGTTTGTCAGGGGTGTCCCGAAGGCTGCAATCCAGCATTTACTAAGGAGGGGCCTTTCTGCACAGACTGCGGCAGTACCGTTGGGTGCAAGAAAGTTACTTCTGTATTTGCGGCAGAGTAGCTGTGTGTGTCTTATGCCGGTCTTAAAGCCGGGTGCTGAAAAAAGCTTTCGTAACTTGCCGCCCTTATGAATAAAGAGATCGTTGTTAGCGGTATCCGGTCTACTGGTTACCTACACCTGGGCAACTATTTCGGCGCTATGCGCAATTATGTAAAGATGCAGGATGACTACAACTGCTTCTTTTTTGTAGCCGATTATCATTCCCTGACCACACATCCTGATCCCAAAGACCTTAAGGCGAATGTTTTTCGCGTCGTAGCCGAGAATATAGCCTCAGGTCTTGATCCTGAGAAAGTGGCGCTCTATGCCCAAAGCGATATTCCGGAGATCCCGGAGCTCTACCTGATGCTCAATATGATGGCCTATAAGGGAGAGTTGGAAAAGGTTCCCACCTTCAAGGATAAAGTACGTTTACAACCCAACAATGTCAATGCCGGTTTGCTGACCTATCCCGTCTTAATGTCGGCAGACATACTCATCCATCGTGCTGTTAAAGTACCGGTCGGAAAGGATCAGGAACAGCACCTGGAAATGGCCAGGAACTTTGCACAGCGGTTCAACAGTCGTTATGGTCAATTATTCCCGGAGCCGGTTCCCTTCAATTTCGGATCAGAGCTGGTAAAAGTTCCGAGTCTGGATGGCGCAGGGAAAATGAGTAAAAGTGAAAATGCCAACGCTACTGTGTATCTGGCAGATGAGGATGATGTCATCCGTAAAAAGATTTCAAAAGCTAAAACTGACCTGTCTCCGACCGAGCCTGATAGTCCGGTCACGGAAGCCGTGGGGAATCTTTTCCTGTTGATGGACCTCGTCTCGAAGCCCGAGGTCACTGAAACATACCGCAAGGCCTGGTCTGACTGCACCATCAGGTTTGGAGATATGAAAAAGCAACTGGCCGAGGATATGGTGCAATTTATAGGTCCTATCCGGGAAAAGGCCAGGGCGCTTCAGGCGGATGAACCAACCCTGCGTAAAATACTACGTGAAGGCGCTGCGAAAGCCAGGGAGAGTGCTTCCCAGACCATCTCAGAAGCCCGAAAACTACTCGGCATTCATTATTATTAGTCCGGATTCATTAAAAAGCGTAGTTATTTTGTTCCGGCTGCTTAATTTGTAGCTCCTGATTTGATTGACCCATCCTTAACCAATTGCCATGTCCAAAATCAATCTGAAGCATATCGCGGTTGCCGGCAATATCGGTGCTGGTAAAACCACATTGACCACCATGCTGGCCAGGCATTATAAGTGGACCCCACATTTTGAGGATGTGGAGCATAACCCTTATCTGGTGGATTTTTATCAGGACATGCACCGCTGGTCCTTCAACCTGCAGATCTACTTCCTGAATAACAGGCTCAGGCAGCTCATTGAGATCAGAAAAGGTAAGGATGCGGTAATTCAGGACCGTACGGTCTACGAAGACGCCCACATTTTTGCTCCCAACCTTTACGAGATGGGACTCATGACCAACAGGGACTTTGAAAACTACTTTTCTTTCTTCCAGACACTCAAGAATCTCATCAGTCCACCCGATCTGCTGATCTATCTGAAGGCGTCTATTCCGAAACTCGTAGATCAGATCCAGAAACGGGGCAGGGAATACGAAGAGAATATCCGTCTGGACTATCTGAGAAGGCTTAATAATTTCTACGATAAATGGATCGAAACCTATAAGGATGGCCCCCTGCTGATCATAGAAGTAGACCAACTCAATTTTGCCGAGAAGGAGGAGGATTTTGCTGAAGTTGTCAGGAAGATCGATGCCCAGGTTCACGGTCTTTTTTGATAACTGGATTTTCCTTGTAACATTTGTGTCGTTTTCACGATACATCTTATATGTCACACCCCCTGCGTGCTTTTCTTCAGCCACTTTTACTGGTGCTTCTTTGCCATGCCAGCTATGCCGGCATTTTAAAAGGCACGGTTACCGATGAGGAGAACGAGTCCTTACCATTTGCGACTGTTTACGTAAAAGGAACCACCATCGGCACCAGTGCCAATGCGGAAGGTACCTACCAGCTTTCACTCGAACCCGGCTCGTACACAGTGATCTGTCAGTACATTGGTTTCAAGCAAACCACTGCGCAGATCACTATACACGGTCAGGAGACCGTCACACACAATTTCAGGCTGGAAAGCCAGAGCTACCAGATGCAGGAACACCGGGTAAAGGCGTCGGAAGATCCGGCTAACTACATCATGAGGAAGGCGATCGAAAGGCGGGAGTTCTTCGGAAGCCAGATCAGGAGTTTTGAAACTGGTATTTACCTTAAGGGTGTCCTGAAGACCCGGGAGATCCCCAAGCGATTTATGGGGCAGAAGATCGAAGCTGAGGACATGGGACTGGATAGTACCGGAAAGGGTTTTCTTTATTTGGTAGAACAGGTGGCTACCTACTATACCAATGGTGAACAGGCTCATACCGTTACACATTCTGTACGGGAAAGCGGCAACCCCAATGGTGTCGGACTTTCCGTCATGCCACCTGTTATCAGTTTCTACAAAAACCTTGTCAGTTTAGGCAGCTCCGCAACACCTCGCGGTGTCATCTCCCCACTGAATGATAACGCCTTACACTACTACAGGTTTAAGCTCGAAGGCGATTTTACAGAAGACGGTAAGACAATTTTCAAAATCAAAGTGACTCCGAAACGAAGCTACGAGCCACTTTTTACCGGAACAATCTTCATAGTCGATAATGAATGGGCCATACACAGCCTGGATCTGCTGGTGACGAAAACATCAGGACTGCAGATGCTGGATACGGTACGGCTGGAACAGGTGTATCTACCGCTTCAACAGGATCAATGGGTGGTAAAGCAACAGGTGGTCTATCCCTCGATCAAGATCTTTGGCTTTGATCTGGTAGGCTATTTCGTAACGGTTTATGATAATCAGAAGGTGAATGAACCTTTACCAGATTCCGTATTCCAGAAGAGAATTATAGCCAGCTACGATCAGGACGCCACTAAAAAAGACACGTCTTACTGGGAAGAAAAACGCCCGATACCACTGGTAGAAGAAGAGCAGTCGGATTACAGGAAAAAGGACAGCATGCGAATTGTCGACGAGGACCCGGTCAGACGTGACTCACTGAGGAAAAAAGGGAATAAGTTCCATCTTACTGATGTTCTTTTAACCGGCTATGGTTACAGAGGGAAGGATGACAAATTCACCGTAACCACTAATTCCCTGTTACTGGGCATGATCAACTACAACACTGTAGAAGGGATCAATATAGCCCCCAGGTTTCAGGTCAACTATAAGCTCGATACTTTCAAAACGCTGTCTTTCGAAGCAGCAACCCGCTATGGTTTTGAGAACGAACATTTCAACGCTATCGGACAGTTGAGTCTGACCCGGCATGACAGGTATTGGAGGGGACGGTACAGCGTTTTGGGAATAGAAGGAGGGAAATATGTCTTCCAGTTTAATCCCGAGAAACCCATCGACTACCTGTACAACACCTTTGCAACACTATTATACCGCGTCAATTACCTAAAGATCTACGAGAAATGGCAGGCAGGCGTTCTGTATAGAAGGAACTGGGGAAACGGGCTTAGCCTTTCAGCCCGTCTCAGTTACCAGAAGCGGCTTCCACTACAGAATTCGACAGACTTCAGCTTTGCCGGTGAAGACAAAAACGGATTCACGGACAATACCCCCACCTTAGCCTGGGCACATGTCTGGGAGGAGCATGAGGCCGTAATCGGAAAACTGGCCCTTCGCTGGCAGCCAGGATTCAACTATGTGCAATACCCAGGCTATAAAGTGCCGGTCTGGAGCAGGAAACCCATATTTACACTGAATTATGAAAAAGGGATTCCCGAGCTGCTGAACAGCCGGACCGACTACGATAAATGGTCTCTCGGGATGGAGCATAGCCTGGACCTGAAACTGTTTGGTGACCTGAAGTACAACCTGGAGACTGGTGGTTTCCTGAATGACAAGTATGTCAGCATTCCCGACCTGAACCATATCAATGGTAATGAACTCTCCCTGGCATCCCCTTATCTGAAGAGTTTTCAATTAGCCCCTTATTATTTCTATAGTAACAAGAAACCCTTGTATGGGGAAGCTCATATAGAATGGCATTTGAAAGGCTTTCTGACGAACAAGATCCCCCTCTTCAGAAGATTGCGCTGGCATCTTGTAGGGGGTAGTAATCTCTATTATGTCGATGAAAATTTCTACCATCTTGAAGCGTTTGCCGGTCTGGATAATCT
>JAEYQO010000025.1 GCA_023409975.1 Bacteroidota bacterium
CCTGTCAATGCCTGAAATAAGTTGACCGTTTTGGAATAACAAAAAACGGTAACATATGGCAAAGAAACACAACTACAGAATGACTGAATCAGAACGTCGCTCGCGTCAATTCAGTGAAAGTTTTAGAAAGCAAAAGGTAAGAGATCTGGAACACGGACGGGTAACGTGCTCGGAGCTGTGCAGACAGTATGAAGTGTCAAGCACGACCGTATATCGATGGGTGGCTAAATTTGGCAGTATGCAAAGCAAGAAGGAAAGGTTGATTATGGAAACAGACAGCGACACTCGTCAGTTGTTGGAGCTTAGGAAGAAGGTTGCGGAATTGGAACGATTGGTGGGCCAGAAGCAAATAATGATTGATTTTCAAGCAAAGATGATCGAGCTGGCGGAAGATGCCTATGATGTGGATATCAAAAAAAAATTTTCTACTCGACCATCCGATACACCTGGCGAAACAGACACGAACTAGGTTTTAGTATGAATGAATTTTATCGCAGTATTGGAGTGACCAAACAAGCAGTTCATCAGCACCTGGCTCGACATCTGAAAGGGACGGATGAGCAGGAACAGCTGTTGCGTTTGGTGCAACAGATCCGTGCCGATCATCCCACCATGGGGCTTAGGGATCTATATTATAAGATACGGCCATCTACAATGGGAAGGGACAAGTTCGAAGAGTTCGGCAAGAGGATGCAGCTAGGGTCAAAGATCCGCCGAAACCAGCGCCGGACAACGGATAGCAGTGGAGTGATAAGGTTCCCAAATCTTTTAGAAGGTCGTGTATTGACGGGGATTAACCAAATCTGGCAGAGTGATATCACGTACTTCGAGATAGGTAATCGGTTCTATTATCTTACGTTTATCATAGATGCTTTTTCCAGGGTAATTGTTGGCTATTCAGTCTCAAGCAGACTTCTAACAAGCTGTACTACGCTGCCTGCGTTACAGATGGCTATAGCTTACCGCAAAGGCATGAATCTAGATGGCTTGATACTACATTCTGACGGGGGTGGGCAATACTACGCTGACGACTTCCTGAAATATACCAGCCAGCTCAGAATCAAAAACAGTATGTGCGAATTTGCCTGGGAGAATGGTAAGGCTGAACGAATCAACGGTGTGATTAAGAACAACTATTTGGTTCACAGAAGCATTACAAGTTATAGTGAATTAGTTAAAGAGCTTGACCGGACAGTGCAACTATATAACCGTGAAAAACCTCACATAGAGTTGGACAGGAGTACACCGGTAGGGTTTGAAAACAACTACCTTTACAACAGCAAGAAGACCACTAGGACAAAACAGCTACGGCGAGACGTACGAAGACCTTTAGAAAAGGGTGTTACAAATTCCGACCCCAATAACAAAAGGATCGCTGAGCAACATGCGAAAATCAAAAGAAGCACTCGAAAACTGAGTGAATAGCGGTCAACCTTATTCAGGCATCCACAGCCTGCAACTAACCACTCACGACTAACCACTCACGACTAACGACTAACCACTATCTCCACCCTCCTGTTCCTGTTCTTTCCCTCCTCTGTTTCATTACTCTCGATGGGATTAGCTTCGCCCCAGCCGTGAACCTGTATAGCGAACGGATGAAAGCCGAGCGTCTGCAACTCTGCGGCCACCAGTCCCGCGCGGGCGAAAGACAACTGTTCATTGATCATGGGTGTTCCCGTATTGTCGGTGTAACCATTCACGAAGATGGCCAGTCCTTCCTGCTCAAACATCCATGAAGCCATGGCATTCCTGATGGCTTCCCGGTCCTGGTCAGACAAACGAGCGCTATTGATCGGGAACTGAATGGTCAGCACCAGACTGTCATTCACCGGCTCCACATAGTCCGAAGGCAGCATCGGAATTTCATAAACAAGGTCCTGGCCGCCAGTCATGCCTTCCAGGTTCATCTCCGCCTCCGTACTCTGGTAAGAGATTCGTTTGATCTCCCAGATATACTGCTTGTTAGCGGGAAGCGTGATCATATAGCTGGCATCGCCCCTGTTGGAATTGAAATGATAGAGGCTCTCACCGGTTGCCGCATCCCGTACGAAAATGCTGGCGTAGTTGAGCCGGGCTTTGGTCAGACTGTCATAAACATATCCCTTCACCACCACCACCGGAACAGGCTGTAGCGGTTCTGGCAGTACCGTTTCATAAATATCGAAATTACCTGCAACGCTGTCCCTGTCGGAAGCAAAAAACAACCGGTTGCCCTTCATGTTAATCGACAGGCTGTTTTCATCTGCAGGGGTATTGATGGGATAGCCGAGGTTTACCGGTTTTGACCAACTACTGTCACCCGTCCTGCGTGAGAGAAACAGATCGGCCCCGCCCATACCAACATGACCGTCGCTGGAAAAATAAAGCGAGTGGTTGTCGATGTGCAGAAATGGTGCGGTCTCATTGCCCGGGGTGTTCACCTCCGGTCCGAGATTTCTGGGTTTCTGCCAGAGTCCGTTCTCAAAACGGGATACCCAGAGGTCCAGCCCCCCGTACCCTCCTTCCCGCTCGCTCACGAAATAGAGCTCTCTGTTGTCGGGAGAAAGGCAGGGCATACCCTCAAATCCCGGTGAGTTGATCGTGGCGCCGAAGCTCTGTGGTGCCGACCAGATGCTGTCCGCAGTATACGACATATACAGGTCGCAGCCCCCGCGTGCCCATCCATTCAGGCTCCTGTTCTCGCATTGCATGAAGAAAAGGTAGTGGCCATCGGCAGAGATCATCTGGGCGGCCTCCTGCTGGGGGGTGTTAGGGGGAGACCCCATATTGGTGCCGGTGAACCAGCCGCCGCAACTGTCAACTGTGGTATAGAAAAAGTCCTCATCGACATGTCGCATTCTGCGGGTGAAATACAGTTTCTGTTCATCGGCACTAATCCAGGGGAATGTCTCGGCATAGGGTGTATTGGGTCGGCCGATGTTGAAGATTGTATCCTTCCAGGCCCGGTAAACGGCCTGTCGCGCAAATTGGGTCTGCTCTCTTAGCCTGCGCCATTCCTCCGCTTCGGTGGCATAGGTCTGGATGATGCCCAGGGCCTCGTCATGCCGCCCACTGAAGCTGAGCGACCTTGCCAGAGGATAGGCAAACCGCTTTCCGCCATCTTTGAGGCTGACTGAAGCCTTTTCGAACAAGCGCACCGCATCTTCATATCGCCGGTCCTGAAAATACCAGGCGCCGAGAATGCTGTAGGCTTCTGCATAAGCAGGGTAAGACCTCACCACCTTCTCCATCTGCCCGCGGGCTTTTTCATGATCCTTTCGGGATTCGTACTGCATAGCCAGATTGAACAGCCGACGGCCGCGGTTGGAAATCTGAGCCAGGGTCTGTTCCGCAAACAGTAAGAAAACAATACAGAGGAAAAATCTGAATGCCATGGGTTCCCGCGAAAATAATCTATATGGTGAATAGTGTTAGCTGAGGTAGGGACTGCACGTTAGTTTATCTTTGTTCGAAACCACCACCAGCCTATGTCTACGCGTATCACCTGCCCCAGTTGTTCCACTCAGTTCGAGCCTACAGATGCACTTCGCGATGAGATTCAGCGGGAGCTCCGGAATCAGATGCGCGATTGGCAAAAGAAAAAGGAAGAGGAGTTTCTGCAGCGGGAGGCTAAAATGCAGGATCTTCAGAAGCAACTGGAGGAATCGAGGCAGCATCAGGAAGAAGAACTGGTCAAAAGACTGGATCAGGAAAAGAAGCAACTGGAAGAAAAACTCTCTTTACAGATTCGAAAATCTGTTTCCGGTGAATACGATGTGCAGCTCCGCCAGTTCCAGCAGTTGCTTCAGGAGAAAGATGCCCGGCTTACAGCCGCAAGACAGGCTGAAATGGAAGTACTGCAACTGAAGGAACAATTGCAGTCGAAAGAGCAGGAGCTCGATCTGCGTTTGAAGCGAAGTCTGCTGGAAGAGCGACAGAAGCTGGAGGATTCACTCAGAAAACAGGAGGAGGAGCGTTCCCGGCTGAGGGATCAGGAATACCAGATGAAGATGCGTGAGCTGGAGAAACAGCTCGAGGATCAACGTCGTCTGGCAGAAGAAATGAAGCGCAAAGCAGAGCAGGGATCCATGCAGCTCCAGGGCGAAGTGCAGGAACTGGCACTGGAATCTTTACTGAGAAATGCATTTCCCTTCGATGTGGTAGAAGAAGTAGGGAAAGGGGTGCGGGGTGCAGACTGTATCCTGACTGTCCGGAATAATTTCGGACAGGTCTGTGGACGGATCATATTTGAAAGCAAGCGTACCAAGGACTTTAGCAACGACTGGGTGGAAAAGCTGAAGGGGGATGCCCGCTCTCTAAGTGCAGATATAGCAGTGATCGTAACGCAGGCGATGCCTAAGGATATGGAATGCTTCGGCGAGAAAGATGGTGTCTGGGTCTGTAATTTCGGAGAGGTCCGGGCGCTTGTCTCAGTTCTTCGCGACCTTGTCATCCGGGTGTTCAATGCAGCACAGACACAGGAAAACAAGGGCGATAAAATGCAAATGCTTTACTCATACCTTACCAGCAATGAATTCTCGGAACAATGGCGCGCCATTCGGGAAGGGTTCATGAGCATGCGCCTTTCCATTCAGAAGGAGCGCGATGCCATGGAGCGGCTCTGGAAAGCAAGGGAGAAGCAACTCGAGAAAGTACTGCTCAACGCAGCACATATCAAAGGGTCCATCGAGGGTATTTCCGGAATGGAAACTGTGGACCTGAACCTACTTGAAGAAGGTGCTACTCTGCTGGATTAGGTTCCAATTCTCATTTAATTGTCATTTTCTGACCGGGCGTCCTCACGTTTGGGCCTGATCAGCAGTCTATTGAATTGACTTTTGAACATAAAAGTCAGATTTTAGGCAATAAAAAATATGTATATACCTTGTTATTTGGTTCACTTTGGTATCTTTAATGCCAGTTTTATTCCTGCCCTTCACTTTAGAATTGATCCCACTTTACTGTTATTACGGAGTTCTTGGAGAATGAAATGATTTAGGGGAAGCCGAAAACCTATCCAGAGTAGGCGCAAACACAATCGATCCATGAGTAGAAGACTACACTACCTGGGGTTGCTGATATTATTATGCTTTTCAGCGGTCACAGGTCATTCTCAAACAACGGTGCAAATTGGTACAGGTACCGAGATTCCCGGTAACACCCTGTACGGCCCGCTTTACAGGTATAGCGCCAGCTCAACAACCACTGCCGCGAGAAGTAATATACTTTATACGGCTGCAGAGATGGCCGCTGCAGGAATTTCCCCTGGCGCTATTATTACAGCAGTTGCTTTTCATAAAACTAACGCCGCAAGCTTTAATACGCCCTGTGATTACACCATGTACATGGCGAACACGAACAATACAAGCCTTGCGACATCATTAACCTGGGCTTCCGTTCTGGCAAGCCATACACAGGTTTTCACCGATCCTGCTTTCAATGTGCCCAATGCTCCGGGATGGGTCACCTGGAGTGTTACTCCTTTCGTATACACCGGTGGTGCTCTGGAAATTGCGACATCTCATACCATGGGCGGCAATGGCGCAGCTACCGATGAATTCAATTGGGAGTATACTGCCGGTCTGGCTGATCAGATTGTCGGTGTCACTAACTCGACCGGTACTACCCTCAATGGTACCGTTTCGGGTTACAAGCAACGCCCCAATATTCAGATAACCTATCTGGGTGGCAGTCCTTGTACATCACCTCCAACTGCAGGTGTCCTGAGTAGCTCACAAACGGCTGCTATGTGCCTCGGTACGCCTATTGTACTACAGGTTACCGGTGGTACCAGCGGCTCAGGTCAAACTTATCAACTGGAGGAGTCCCTCACTCCCGGAGGACCATATACACCCTCAGGTAGCCCGCAGGTCGGACCTTCATTTATCGTTAGTCCCACTGTGACTACCTATTACAGGGTAGCGGTCATCTGTAGCGGCATGACAGACTATACCAACGAAGTGGTGTCGCTGATCAATCCTGCTTTTCCCGGTGGCACTTACACAATCAACAGTGCACAGGCTACAGGGGGTTCCAACTTTCAGTCCTTTGCTGATGCCATGGCGGCACTAAACTGCGGCATTTCTGGTCCTGTAGTGTTCAATGTCGTTGCGGGTAGCGGACCCTATAACGAGAAGGTGGTCATACCCGAGATTCTGGGTGCCAGCTCCACCAATACGGTCTCTATTAACGGCAATGGTAATCTGGTTGAATACACTGCTGCCGTCACTGGCGATAGAGGAATAATTACTCTGGATGGTGCTGATCATATTACTATCGATGGCCTCAATGTCAGCAGTGGAAATGGTAGCTACGGCATAGGGATCCTCCTTACCAACAGTGCTGACTCTAACGTAATAAAGAATTGTACGATCACAACAGATCTGGCCAATACCGGATCTAACTGGGCAGGTATCTCTATGTCTGGTAGTAAAAGCTCTTCTGTGAGCTCAGGAAGTAATTGTGATGATAACCTGATCGAGAATAATACGGTGATTGGCGGCTACTATGGTATCTCGATGTACACCACCTCAGGTAATATCGTCCGGAATAATGAGGTCCGGGATTTCTACCTGTACGGTATTTATAATAACGTGCCTACCAATTCTCTCGTGGAGGGCAATAATGTTCACCGTCCGACACGCTCCACGGTGTCTGCTTTCTATGGTATCCATCAGGGAGGTGCAGCCTCAGGAACACGTATTACCAGGAACAGACTACACGATCCTTTTTCCGGGACTACTACTCCGGGCACTTCGGTTACTTATCCCATCTACTTCAGCAGTTCCGATGCAGCAGTTGGATCAGAATCTCTGGTGGATAATAATATCATGTACGCACTGAATGGTGGTGGCACCATAGCAGGTATCTACAATTCAGGATCGAATAATGTCCACTATTACCACAACACGATAGCCATTGACGATGCTGGTTTTGTGGGTTCCCAGGCTTCAAGAGGGTTCTACCAGACTACCTCAGCCTCGGGTATCCGCTTCCATAATAACAATGTGTACATTATCCGGGGAGGATCGGGTGATAATCACGGTATTTACATAAATACTGCGGCTACCACCTGGAATTCAGACAACAATAACTATTTCATTAACGGTTCAGGGACGAATTATACCGGCCGTGCATCCAGCACCGACCGTGTATCCGTTGCTGATTGGAATACTGCTACCGGTGAGGACGCAGCCTCTGTGTCTGAAACACCCATGTTCGTTGATCTGGCAGGTGGAGACTTGACGCCCACCAATTTTGCAATAGATGATAAGGGGCAGCCGCTGAACATTACCTACGATTTCAATAACGCCCCCCGTAGTACTACAACACCGGATATTGGCGCCTACGAATTCTCTGTTCCTGTGTGCGTGGGTACGCCAAATCCCGGAACAGCTACTGTCGATGCGACGGATGTCTGCCCGAATGGTCAGATTACTCTATCGTTAACCGGCTTCACGATCGGTGCCGGCATAAGCATCCAGTGGGAAGAGTCGATCCCCGGTCTGGGTATGTGGATGCCTGTCACTGGTGCTAACACGCCAATATACAGCCATACACAGACCAGCGGCATGGAATATCGCGCGGTGGTAACCTGTGCCAACGGTGGGTCCTCTGATGTTTCCAATACGGTCACAGTTTTAGATAAACCCGCTGCTTTCTGCTATTGCTCGCCACTATCCGGCGTACCACTTCATGGTACGACCAGCAATATTATTCAGTCTGTAGTGCTTCAGAATACGAGTCTCGACGTGAGCACCACGGCCGCAGGCCCGGGTGGATACACACAGCACGACCCCTCAGTAGCAACCAACACTGCAAGCCTGACGCAGAATCAGACTTATACACTGGACCTGTCAAGCAGCAGCGCTACTTATGTTCGCGAAATGTGGATCGACTGGGATCAGAATGGATCATTCGATGCCACTGAATACATTCAGCTTCCCGCTGGTAGTTTCATTAGTGAGAATATCACTGTTCCTGTCAATGCAGTGCCAGGTCTTACAGGCATGCGCATCAGAGCCCTGGCATCATCAACTGCCAGCTTCGGCGCTGCAGGTGCCTGCGATAATGTGTCCACCGGAAGGGAAACTGAAGATTTCATTATCACCATCGTCGCCGCACCTACCTGCGCCGGTGTCCCTTCTAATACAGGAACGCCTACCGTAACCCAGACTTCCGTTTGTTACGGCGGTGCCGCTGAACTGGGTCTGGATAATATACCTACTGAACTGGGTCTGACGTTCCAATGGCAGGAATCACCTGCAGGTCAGAATACCTGGACAGACATCACGGGTGCTACGAATTTTACACATTCACTGACCAATCTTACCGCCAGCATGGATTACCGTATGCAGGTAACCTGCACAAACGGCGCAGGTGGAACGGCTTTTTCGACGCCCGTTTCAGTTACGGTAACGAATCCACAGGTACTGACAACGGCCCCGGCCACAAGATGTGGCTACGGAACACTGGATCTTGGTGCAACTTCCGATGCCGGCACTTTCGTAGCCTGGTTCGACCAGTCTACAGGTGGAACAGTGCTTGACACAGGTGTTACTTTCACCACACCAATGCTCGGCTCTAATACTACGTATTATGCTGCAGCTATGCTTCCGGGGCAACCAACTGCGCTCGGTAAACCAGCACCTACTACTGCGATCAATCTTACCGGTGCACCACGTGGTCTTATTTTCGACGCGCACCAGTCTTTCAATCTCATCAGCGTCACGGTTTACTCCACTGCAGCAGCAGCGGGAACAGGAACCATCGAGCTGAGGAACAGCGCAGGTAATGTCATTGCAGGTCCTGTAAACGTAACCTGGACAGGAGGAGGCACTCCCGCAAATCCAATTGCTAACGTCCTCACTTTGAACTTGCCGGTGCCTGCCGGTAC
>JAEYQO010000062.1 GCA_023409975.1 Bacteroidota bacterium
GATCGCCGGTTAAGGCTCAAGACAAATTTAACCCTCAACCCACAACCCACTATCCGTGCGAAGCGCAGCGTAGCTCTGACATCTGACATGATACGAACCATCGAACTCTCGGTTATCACTCTAACGACTCACGACTAACGACTCACGACTGCCGAAGGCAACTGACTACTGATAACGATCCATTTTTTCGTACTTTGTTCCTCCAACCCCCATAGCTTTATACCATACCATGAGTTTCCTTAGGTATTTCAGAAATAACACCGCCATTAACGCTTCCATACGCAAACTGATCAGATCTGGCGACCGTATCATCCACAACGCTAAACGTCGCTGGCGCGTCTCCGGAATCCTCGATATGGAATTCCAGGGGCTCCGTTTCAAATATTTTACACGCTCCGACGACGGTATCGCCGACCAGCTCTTCTACCAAACCAATTACCAGGAACATAACGACCTCGCGCTCTTCCTCCAACTCGCCAGATCCGGAAAGGTTATCCTCGACGTAGGCGCTAACACCGGCCTCTACTCCGTCCTCTCCGCAATAGCCAACCCCAACGCCACGATCTACTCCTTCGAACCTCACCCCGTAAATGAAAACCGGCTAAAGAAAAATATCTCAATCAACAACCTGCACAATGTCCACCCCATTCGCAAGGCCTGCGGAAACCACCTCGGTGAAATAGATTTCTTCATCCCGGCCTCAGAAGAAATATCGGACTCCAGCTCCGCCGTCCGCAGCTTCAGCGAATCGACCTACGAAGGTCAGATCCAGTGGAAACCCATCAAGGTCCCCCAAACCACACTCTCCCAGTTCGCCGAAGAAGCTAACCTGAAACAGATCGATCTGATGAAGGTCGATGTAGAAAGCTACGAAGTACAGGTCTTCGAAGGGGCAGAAGCGCTCCTCCGGCACTTCAAACCGATCATCATGTGTGAGATATTCCTCGATGATGCCAAACAGCAGTTCTTCAACCAGCTCATCGAACGCCACGGCTACACCGCCTATGCCATCCTCAACGAAGGCCTTCTCCGGCTGGACAATGGCCTCGCCACCAATTTCACGGGGCTCAACTACCTCTTCGCCACCAAAAGGCTGGATGGGGTCTTCAGCTACTTCAGAAATCTGGATGCCATTGTCGATGAACTAAAGGCTTAGTATCTTTCCATGTTCACTAAGGGACGCAAACCCATGGCAACGACATCCGGCTACTACGATCAGGTGGGCTCCTACTACGACGAAGATGCCCCCCAATTTGAGAATCGCTATTGGGCCAATAAAACGCTCCAGACCATCCGGAACGCCTTCCGGAAGGAAACAGAACGTTTCAGCTTCAGCAACGCCCTCGAGATCGGTTTCGGTCCCGGTGTAGACCTGATCTATTTTGCCGGAAAATACCCCGAACGAACGATCGCAGGCATCGATGTCTCACAGGGCATGCTCGATCACGCCACCGGACAGATCGGAAAACAGGGCCTGCAGAATATCGACATCAGGAAGGGATCAGTAGAAGACCTGAAGGGGCTCTTCCCCGGACAGCAGTTCGATCTGATCTATGTTTATTTCGGGGCGCTCAATACCGTAGAAGATCTCAGCCTCGCCGCCCAGTTGCTCAGCGAAGTGCTGGCACCAGGTGGGAAGCTGGTCATCACAGTCATTAATAAATGGTATCTCGCAGGCATGCTGCTGCCGCTACTGAAAGGAAGAACGAAGATCGCGTTTCAAAGATTGAAAGAAACCTGGGGTGGATACTCTCCCAAACGTCACCTGGATTCCAGATGTTACAGCCCCGCAGAGATCAGAAAGGCATTCTCCGGTTTCAGAATCCTGCGCAGCAGAGGCTTTTCCATTACCTACCCCGCCTGGTATCAGGATCATATCAGAAGAAAACTACGCGGCGCAGCCAACCTCCTCTGGAACTTCGATAGACTACTGAACTATACGCCCCTGAAGTCGAAAGGCGAGTACATGCTATTTGTCCTGGAGGCTCGCTGAAGCCACGCCCGGTTCTGACAGCTTTACTGCCTGCAGGTATTTTCTCACTACCTGCTCCAGGTCCTCCCCGTGCAAAGGCCTTAGCCGCGTCTGCAACTCCTCATGGATGCTCTCCAGCACCGCCTCGGTTTCAAAGGCCTCCAGCACCGCCTTATCGATCCTGCCGCTCCGGGTATCCACCGGCCGCACCGGCAAGCCGGAAACAAGAGAAAGCAAACAGGCCCACTCCTGCTGTGTTAACACCTGTGGATGCGCAATATTCAATAATCCTCTGTGCTGCTGCGCATACGCCTCCAGTATCAGAGATGGAATGACCGCTACATCCACAAACGACATCCTCCGCTCACCGGATCCATAAAGAGGTACGTACCCCTTCTGCATCAGGTCCATATAATTCCAGCGAAACCAGCTTCCGTTCCCGATCACCCACGGCAGGCGCAGCATGATCACCGGATAGCTCCGCTCTTCCATAGCCTCCAGGAAAGGAAGCTCCGCCTCAACATACTGGCGCGCAAAGCTGGATGGCCGTAAAGGACTCAGCTCGGTAAACGGCTCATCACCACTGCCATACATCAGGCTCCCCGAACAGTACACCACCACAGGCGGCCGCTCCATCGACTTCAACTGCAACAGCAAACGCTGGTTCTCTTTCCGCCCCCTGGAAGCCACAAAGGCTCTTCCCCACTTTCCGAACAAACTACTGCGGTTGCGCGCCGCATGAACCACCAGCTCCGGACTTACCGGCAAGCGCTTCAGATCCAACTCTCCGAGACTGCCCTGCACCCTGATCAGACGCTCATGCTCTATGCCCAGCGGAACACGGTGCTCCAGCGCCATCACAAGGCATCCCAGGTCCAGAAAATGTTTTAAAACCGCCCGGCCGATAAATCCGGAAGCGCCAAGTACGAGTACTTTACGAGGATAGGTAGTCATTCTGTGTGTTAAGTTGACTGAGAATCTTTTTCTGATAGTTCTCAGGATGGTTTTTAGAATGGTACAATGTGGTCTTGAAAGCCAGCGGATAATCCGATTCCGGATACTTCCTCCTGCGCCATTTCCTGTGCCAGTGCCAGTTCGTAAACTGCATCAGCCTGTAATTCAAACCGACTGCAAATGGGCGGATCAGATTCTCCGTCAGCCGCTGCAACTTACTGCCTGTCATATGGTTTTCGGATGTAAGATAAAACGCTTTATACGGATTTGGTAATTGTTCTTTGACCCAATACGCATTTTCTTCCCTCAAACGGCAGTAAACGTGTTCCCCCGCCACAGGGACGAGGGTGGAAAGCTCAATAGCGGTGAATAGATTTTGCTCTTCCAGCTCGAGATGCTCCTCATCAATAAAATAGTTCATGCAAAACCGGTGCTGTGCCCCGGTCAGGAAGGTGAGCTTCTTAAACAGGTGAAGGATGGTCCTGCAGATCCACAATCGCCCGCCTGCTGTAACAATAAAATAGTCGTAATCACTCCGCTCATTGGCATATCCTTTCGACAGGGATCCGGATATGCCCACAAATCGTACAAAAGGAAAAGCCGCAATGAACCGGCCGGTCCGGATGGCCCCTTTCATCTTCTCTTCAGCCAGTGCATTGGCCGCCAGCCGCCGCTCCACATATTCCTGGACAGCTGCATCAGGACTGTAATATCCGCCAAATTCAAATGCCTTGCCCTCCTCCACAATCCACCGCAGGGCCTCATCGACAACAACCTGTTCCAGCTCCAGGGAACAGTTGCTCCGTACTTCTTCTGCCCGCAGCGGATAACGGAAGATTCCGAAATACTGCAGGGTCCTGCAAATGGCCTGGTCCACCTGGGCTGATCGTATCGTCTCCATCATCTGCCTTCAAAGGGTTTGACCAGTGTCTGCAACAGGATCCGTAAATCCAGCAACATCGACTGATGGTAAACATAAAAACGGTCCAGCTTCGTTCGGAAGTAAATGGAATGGTAATCCGGCGTAGGACCATGATAGCCTTTCACCTGCGCCAGCCCGGTCAGTCCCGGCCTTACATATTGCCGTACCGGATAAGCAGCAACCTGCGACCCGAACAGGACCTCGTCTGAAAGCATATGCGGTCGCGGACCAACAAAGCTCATATCACCCCTGAGGATGTTGATTAACTGCGGCAGCTCGTCTATATGAAGCCGCCTCAGTATCAATCCCACTCTCGTGATCCGCTCATCCTCATGCTCCGCCTGTCGTAGGTCGGAGTTCTTGTTCGGGATCATCGTCCGGAATTTCAGACAATGGAAAATCAGCCCTTCTCTGCCGCTTCTCCGCTGCCGGAAAAACAGCGGCCCCCGCGAATCCAGCCGGATGATCACAAACAATAAGGGGGTCATCCAGCTCAGAAGCAGTACAATCAGCACGGAAGATAGTATCACATCCATCAGCCGTTTTCCCGCATAGCCTTCCGGTGGCCCGGAAGATGCTGCCGGCTTACTACGCTGTATTCTATGGCGTCTGATCTCAGGGTCTCTTAGTTCGACCATCTTGCCTGTTTCCATTCTCCGTAAATGAATATTGTAAACAATAGAACTCCGGACTGGGTCTCCAGTACGGATTCCGTCAGAAATGCAACACAATAAACCAGCGTCAGCACCAGCAACACGGGCGATCGCCTCCTTCCCTCACGAATGGCAAGCCCTAACAGGAGCAACAACACCAGCAGGCCCGCAATACCATACTGAATCATGTTTTCCATATACTGGTTGTGCAGGTTATAATTTAGATATCCGGTATCACCCGTTTGCGAATCACCTGCAAAGAGCTGATAACCCTGCATCCGCCGGTTCAGTACCTCATGATAGTTCCGGCCTCCGGCCCCCAGCATCCATCGACCGTCCTCCTGCAATACTTCTTTTCCAAGGCGTAATAAGAACACTCGCAGATCAAGCCCGTTGAACGGATAATCTTTAAAGCTTTCTCCTCTCAGAACCTCTCCCACTGAATGAAGCTCGATTTGCTGATACCGCTCCCTGACGGGATTCTGAAACAGGAACACAGATATTACCAGCGCTATGATTCCTCCGGTCACTCCCCATCTTCTTGCTGGTACTGATATCATCCGAATAAAGAAACTAAGGAGCACCACCGTACTGAGTACGATCAGGATCCTGGAGCTTAGTAAAAGGATCAGCAGAAAGAAGAAGCTCCCCACTGCAATAGCAGGGACAGCCTGCCGGAAGAGTTGCTTCTTTTGCTGGTAATGTATCAGCAGACAAAGACCCGTAAGCAGATGGAGGGAGAAATAGATGGCGTTGGCCTGAATTCCTCCAGCGAGCGAGTGGTAGAAAAACCCATCCGCCTGACCCTGTCCGGCATAGCGGATGAAGGCCTGGGCGAGGCAATAAAGTCCAGCCGCCACAAGGCCGGTTAGAAAGCCCTTTACTCCGGATACCCATACGTCCGGGTCTCGCCGGTATAGCAACATTAAAAGCACAGGCACAAGCACAAATGAGGCTTTCTGCTCCAGCGAAAAGCGGTTATCCTGTTCACCGGGATAGGCCAGAAAGCCGGCAAGCTGCAGCGCATAGAAAAGGAAGAATACAACCGTCAGTGGATCAGGTTTCTTTAGCGGCTTCAGGGACAGGGTAGGCAGGCTGATGGACAACAGGGCTCCAGTCGCCCCCAGTGCGTAGATGCTCAGTGGACAGAGATCGATCCAGGGCAGGGCAGCGCAGCCCAGCCAGAAAAGGATCCGTATCCCCTTTGTTATATATGCAGCGTTCCCGCCCATGTTCTGAATTGAAGCTCGAGTTGTTCGACAATAGTGTTCCAGTTATAGTCACTAAGAATCCGCTCCCGGTTTTGTTGCAACCAGGGCTGATAGTATGATTTATCAGGTGTTTCCGAAATGATGTGTTCCAGGTCCTCTGACTCAGAGAAATAAAAAGCTGTATCCCTGAGCACGGCCCGGTTGAAAGGGTTGTCATGTGCAGCGATGAGCGCATGGCAGGCCATCGCTTCCAGCAGCGAAGGGTTGGTGCCGCCTACTGAATGACCATGGAGGTATAAGCGGGAGTAGTATCGGAGGGCATTCAGTGTAGCCTCCTCATATATCGCGCCTATGAAATTAAGATTTTTCCTGCTGCCAAATTCCCTGAAGCAGGTCCTCCCAAAGGGCGTCGCCTGGTGATTCCCTACGAGTACCAGTTGCCGGTCCGGGTGTCTCGCATAGGCCTGCAGCACTTTTCTGATACTGTTTTCCGGCTCGAACCGTGCGACGAGGAGATCATAACCATAAGCTGCCGGAGTATAGGGCCGGATCAATGCCGCTGCGGCAGGGCCTGGCTCATAAAGAGTAGCCCCGTAAGGTATATAAACTGATGCTCGCTGATATCGCTCCTGCAAATAGTCCGCAATGGCCGGCGAATCAGCGATTAATGCATCACTGCACTGCACCGCCCATTGTTCCGCCTTTCGCAGGAATCGCTGGGTAGCCCGGTTATACTTGCTGCGCTTCCATTCCAGCCCGTCCATATTGGTCACGATAAATGCATCTTCCGGCATCAGCCAGCTCCAGATACTACTGCTTGTATATCCCAGCTGCAGCAGGATGTCAAAATCCCGCTTCCTCGTGTCACGGACACAGGCCAGGTCATAAAGGAACTGTCCCGCAGTACCCATCCATGTTTCAGGGTCAATGCAATGGATCAGTCGAACGCCCTCATATTCCGGCTCCTGGTAAGGATGGTTGGCAGAACAATACACATATACCTCATGGCCCCGCGCCGCCATCATCTGTCCGAATTTCTCAGCAAACTGTTCAAAGCCGCCATAATGGTTCGGTATCCCCCTGGTCCCAAGAATTCCTATGCGCAGGGTCTGCCGGAGCGCGGCGCTTTCTCTGATTCTGGTTGCTGCCGCCTGCATTACTGAAGTATGGTTTTGTAGGCAGCGAGGGTATCCAGAGCGGCCTGGTTCCAGTTAAATTGTTGTCGCACTGCCGTTCTCAGATGATTCGTGATGGGGGCCGCCGCCGCCGCTTCAATGGCGCTGCGGATCGATTCCGGGTCAGCAGGATCACAATACCAGGCATGGTCCCGGTAGTATTCACGCGTATCACCCTTATCGGTGATCACGATCTGACAGCCATAGTAGCCCGCCTCAAGGCTGCTCAGACCACAGGTCTCGTTCCAGCTTGCTAGTACATGAACTTTCGCCCGCTGATAATAACGGTATAACTGGTCCTGCGGCACAAAGCCTTCAAATTGTACGTTCGATCCGGCTTCCGCCCTGCAGGCCTCATAATAACGTTTATGGTTAGGGGCAGGCTCACCTATGAGCAGCAGTCTGTATCCCGTTCCGTTCAGTGCTCTGATCAGGTTGAGCTGGTTTTTCTTTCCCTCTATCCGCGCCACGCAGATCACGAGGTCGTCCTCCCTGGGCGCGACTTCCTCTGGCCTCCGGAATACGGTTTCATCCAGTCCATAGTAAACGATCTGGTAGTCTTTATGGATCTGATAGTCTCTGCTAAACCGCTCATACTCACTCCCGGAATTCGGGAGTAAAACGGCCGCTCCTTTCGCAAGCTGCTGCACCGCTTTCCGGTGTCCCAGCCACCAGTACTCCGGACTTTGAATGCGCTCCCCGTTCAGTACTCCCCTGAGAATCGCTTTGAGGTATTCCTGCTGATCTCTGCGAAGCAGTCTCGTAGCAAGTCCCGCCAGCCCTTTTCTGCTACGTTTTTCATACTCGCTGAAGTCCACATAAATTGTCGATAATACATAGGGTTTCCCACTGGCCCGCACATGCCGGATAGTATCCGCAGGACGGATGACATTGAAAATATGCAGCAGGTCGTAGGCACCATAATCAATGGTTTCATTACAAAGGCGGATGTCGACTTCCACACCCAGTTGCCTCAGGTATCTCGCCGTAGCGTCTACCTGAACGGTATCGCCGCCAAACACACTGTATAGTGTCGCTCTCGATAGGAACAGTACTTTCATGAACGGAGTTTCGTTTTAAAATCGTTGAATACGGGTGCAAACGCCAGTCCCCACAATAGGAATTCAACCGTATTGTTGATATAGCTTCCGGTAAACTGAAACAGGAAAAGGAACAGGAACAACCAGAGCCGGAACGGATTAGCGGCAACCCTTGTGCTGAAGAATAGCAGGATCTGCACACCCAGCCTTGCCGCTAAGCCAAGGTAGCCGTAGCAGACGATCGTATCCGCACACGCATTAGGTATACGAACAACAGGAGGGATTTCCGTATACTGGTAATACTGGATAATCAGGTCTCGCGCATAAATCTTCATTTGCCCCGGACCTATACCGAACCAGTAGCTTTCCAGTCCGGTAATCTTGTGTGCAAGGATGAAGGACTCATAGGTCCTGCCCCGGGCCGAGGTATCCTTCCCCTCAAAAATGTTAGAAATGCGCAGGTACAACGGATTGTCCGGATAGACGAAATATAGCAACACCGCTGTTCCCAGTAAGAACAGGACGATATAAAGCAGCCATTTTCTTCTTTGGGTATTCCGGAAGATGCTACGGTGGTACAGTAACAGCATCAGTACACCCGTACCACAAAGCACAAGCAGCACTCCCAGTGAAAAGGAAAGGGTCAGCGGTAAAAAGATCATCAGCAACAGCAATCCCGGCCGCTCGACTCTCGAGAAGAATATTCTGGACAGAAAATAGATGGCAAGCGGTGCAAACAGGTAACTGTAATGCGATGCCTCGCTTGTAAATAGTTTCAGTCTCGGGATGGGTTCAATGTCCTGAGAGATCGACATGGTATACCATAGCAGCTCACGCACAGGGGAAACTCCCACGAAAGCAAAAGCGACGAGGGTGAGCAGAAAGTTGAGGATCAGCAGGGTCCTGAAAATACCATCAAGCTGTTTACCCGCTAACTGGAAGAAATACCATCCCGTAATACCGTAGATCATCGCAGCCAGCAACATGACGGTGGAGATGAGATAATAACTACCGGTTACCTCCCCCGAGAAATGAACAGCGGCATAAATACCGAAAACGGGTGCCAGATATTTGAAGGCTGTCCGGAAATCAAATTGCCACTGATACAACACCCATAGCCAGGCAGGTGTCAGTACCAGACTCAGGGTTAACCCGCCTGCATACGGTATCTCGTTCAGAAAGAACAGCAGCACCGATAACAGCCATGCAGGAGTATAGCTCAGAGTTTTGCTGGTAGCTTCCATATTTTCCTGGTGATGAAAGACGATAAATAGTATTGATAGATTCCAAGCATCAGTAGGGGTATCAGGATAGCACTCATCCAGGTCCAGGGGAGGAAGATCAGGATCACGGCCGCATATGCTGGTAGCATGTCTTTCAGAATATCCGGAACAGATGCTGTCCCCGTCAGGTACCGCTGCACAAAGTAGTTTACCAGCGGCATGCTGAAGGCAAGGGAAGCGGCCATGCCAAGGATCATGTAAACGGGCTCGCGGTACAGATATAAGCCCGCTACCATGGTGCCATAACAACCCAGACAATAGAACAATGTAATCCTGGTGGCCTCTCGCTCCCTTCCCGCCGCGTTCAGGTAGAAGAAGGGCATCACCGTATGAATAAACAGGAGTTCGAAGGCTATGAATGCCTTGATATACGGTGCCATTCCGGTATAAGCCGCAGCACCCACCCAAACCGGGAACAGATAGGGTGCTAAGAGATCGAATCCCACAAGACTTATAATTGCGGTAGCGGAAAGAACATTCCTGGTTTTTCCGTAGATCTGTGAAGGGTCTTCTCCCCTCGCTACGAGGCCTGATATCCGTGGGAGCGCCCAGGCTGTCATGGCGGCGAAGATCATATGGATATGATTGAACATGGTCGCAACGATCCCGTAATTCGATACGGTCTCGAGGCCCGCAAACGCAGCCACCCAGAACCTGTCTGTCTGAAATGTAATAACAATGATCAGCGACTGCAACCACGGCCAGAGGCTAAAGGACAATACCGATCTGGTGTAGCGCTTCTCTGTCTTCAGCGTAAGCCTGAATCCTGGAACCTGAGCATTCAATACCAGCAGGTGCAGAACTAGGTACCCTACCGTAAATACGAAATTGGCAACCAGCAGCTCCTGTACGCTGGAGTGCTGTAAAGCAAGGAAAACGTTGATGCCCAACAGCCCGAGCCGGTTGAAAAGATTGAGCAGGGCAGCTGGCCGGAAAGCTTCCAGTGCTTTAAGTACACTCTGAAATACCTGGTCAAGGAATTTCAACCCTGTGATCAGCGCCGCCAGCAGAATGCAGGCGGTAATGTCGCCACCAGTATCCTGCCCAAGGCCGAGGAAGTTATAATAGGGTTGAATCAAAGCGATTAGTATTCCCGCAAGACTTACAATGCCCAGCAAGACCAGTGTTACCCGCAAAATAGCGCTGAAGGTCCGTACCAGCTTCTCGGTCTGCCGGCTGGCGGCATGCGCTGACAACTGTTTGATGGTGGTGATTCCAATATTCAGATTGAAGAGCTGAAGGGTGGTCATCAGCGAGTTGATCACGATCCACATGCCGAAAACAGTCATACCCAGCCCCTTCATCAATACCGGTAGCAGTGCCATATATACTGCAGGATATACAGCCGCATCCAATACACTCCAGATGGAATTGGTAATTGTTTTATTGAACCGGTCCTGCTTAGGAGGCATGTCTCACTATTTTCCTCGCTGCTGTTCCGGAGAAGCCTATAAGCAAAGCGGCTCCCAGAAGTTTCATCCAGTATTTGTTCTCCTGAGGCAGGGGCTGATCAGTTGGTGTGAATCCATAGACCAGCTCCACCGACTGGTGCAGGTTTGCCATTTTCATCTCCTCCAGCTTCTTGTTTTCCAATTGCTCCTGATAGCTGAAGAGTGCCGCTATGTTAGAGAAGCCTGCAGCAGTATCTGTCACAGATTGGGTGCCCATCAGAAATGCGGTATACGCATCAATTACCTGGTCCAGCTTCCGGATCGACCCGTCCAGATAGTCTATTTTCTGGCGAATCTGCTCCTGTTCTGCCTGGCTGCGCACGACGTGGTAAGGTGAGCTATTCAGATACCGGAGCAGGCCTTCCTGCACAGCAGGGAAAACGGACCGGTCTGTTGCTCTGAGGCTAAAGTACAGGGGGAGTTTATCCGGGGTGATGTCTTCATGCAGAGGACTTCCGGCAATATTCCGGGCATCAAATCCCCTGATGGTTTTTGCCTGTGTCATCGACAGCCCAAGCAGGTGTGAGAGTTGTTGATATGATCTTGTCTCGGCAAGTGTGTTCAGACGAAACACCATCTCACCGAAGGTCTTCTTGTGCATATTATTAAAGGCACAAACCATCTGCGATTCATACACAGGTGTCGTAGATGGTCTTAATAGATAGCCTGTTCCAAACACCAGCGCCATTAAAAAGAGAAACAGCAGCCAATGTTCCCTGGCCGACCGGATCAGATATCCGGCGCCTGATTTCAAAGCCTCGGTAAATGCATTGAGGACAGTCCTGACTTCACGAAAGTCAATCGGATCATATTTTGCCATAGCAGGACGGGATTTTACTATTGTCACAATATTAAATTTCCCGTTACGTATAAGCAAGCGTTAGAAGGTTTTTTAATTAGATAATTTTGACGCTCTAAGGTTACATCTATTTCATTTCTAAGTGTCAGGAACGTGTCAGATAAGATTTCAAAACGACTTCTGGAGATTATCGAAGCCCTGCCGTATGAGGATGGTTTCAGGATCCTCGAGATCGGATGCGGACCGGGAGTAGCAGCAAGAGCGCTTGCACGGCGTATGCAGCGCGGGTATGTTCTGGGTATAGACCGGTCTGCAAAAGCCATTCAACAGGCGCTCAGCGGGTCGCAGGCAGAGATCCGTACCCGCAGGCTTGAGTTTCGGCAGGTGGCCATTGAAGATCTGGAGCTTCCTCCGGATGAGGAGCGTTTCGACCTGGCTTTCGCAGTCAGGGTAGGGGCCCTGGATGGCAGACATCCGGAATCAGAACAGGCAGCGCTGAATCAGATAAGAAAGGCCTTAAAGAAGTCCGGCCGGCTCTTTATCGACGGCGGCCAGCCGCTCAGGGAAATTGAATGCCACCTGCACTAAATTGGGATGCTGTAAGGGTCGCTGGAGGTTCGCTTCAGCACGATCAGTCCCAGTGGAGGTAAGGTCAGGGAAAGGCTGTGACTCCTGTGGTGCTTCGGAATGGGAGCGGTTCGCAAGGTGCTGTTATTACCGCAGCCGCTTCCTCCAAACTCCGGATGATCAGAGTTGAAGACCTCCGTATACAAACCCATGGATGGCGCGCCAATCCGGTAGTTATTGCGGCAAACCGGCGTGAAGTTGCCCGCAAAGATCAGATCCTCGTTTCGGTCTTTGCCTTTCCTGATCCAGCTAAACACACTGTTGGTTGCATCATTGATATCGATCCACTCAAAGCCCTCCCAGGAATAGTTGTTCTCATATAGTGCCGGTTCCTGCCGGTAGAGCTCATTGAGTTTCTTCACCACTTTTTGTACGCCCTCGTGCAGTGGATGGTTGTTCTCGTCCCAGTCGAGGCTGTAGTCATGTCTCCATTCATGGCGCTGGGCAAACTCACCGCCCATGAAGATCATTTTCGCTCCGGGATGCCCATACATATACGCGTAGAGTAATCGCAGGTTGGCAAACTGCTGCCAGTCATCCCCGGGCATCTTGTTAATCAAGGAACCCTTGCCATATACCACCTCATCATGCGACAAGGGAAGCATAAACCGTTCTGTAAAAGCATATACCATGGAGAATGCCAGCTGCCCCTGATGGTGAGACCGGTACACCGGGTCTTTCTGAAAATAGCTCAGGGTGTCATGCATCCACCCCATCATCCATTTCAGGTCGAATCCTAAGCCCCCGCTGCTGATAGGATGCGTAACACCGGGATAGGCAGTAGACTCCTCTGCAGCGGTGATGGTGTCCGGATTAAAGGTGTGCACTGCTTCGTTGAACTCCTGAAGAAAATGAATGGCTTCAAGATGCTCTCTGCCGCCGTGGATATTCGGCTCCCATTCTCCGTGATTCCGGGAATAATCCAGGTAGAGCATGGAGGCCACCGCGTCTACCCTTAATCCATCGATATGGTATTTGTCCAGCCAGTAAAGCGCATTGGAGATCAGGAAAGAACGGACCTCGTTCCGCCCGTAGTTAAAAATGTAACTTTTCCAGTCAGGATGAAATCCCTTCTTGGGGTCAGGGTGTTCATAAAGATGGGTTCCGTCAAAATAATTCAGTCCATGCTCATCCCCCGGAAAATGGGAGGGCACCCAGTCCAGAATGATGCCAATGCCCGCTTTATGCAGCTCATTGACAAGGAACATGAAATCCTGCGGTGTTCCAAAGCGGCTGCTGGGTGCAAAGTATCCTGTGATCTGATATCCCCAGGATCCAAAAAAAGGATGTTCCATGACGGGCATGAACTCAACATGGGTGAAGCCCATGTACTGACAATAACCAGGCAGTTCTGCCGCTAATTCTCTGTAGGTAAGAAATCGGTTGTCTGCCGTCTTGCGCCAGGAACCAGGGTGCAGCTCATAAACAGAAAGAGGACCGCTTAACGCATTCTGCTGACTCCGGGTTTTCATCCACTGACTATCGGTCCATTCAAAATCAAGTCCCCAGACCACCGTAGCCGTGGCGGGTGGTGTTTCCCAATGGAAAGCATAGGGATCACCTTTCTCTACCTGATAGCCATTGTGCGATTCAATGAAATACTTGTAGTATTCACCCTGCTGCAGATCTGGAATAAATATCTCCCAGATACCCGACGAATCCCAGCGCACGTTCATGCGATGACTACCGCGGTTCCAGCCATTGAAGTTGCCCACGACGGATACGTAGCGGGCATTCGGCGCCCAGACGGAAAAGTAAGTGCCTCGTACCCCATTGTACTCCACAAGGTGTGCCCCGAATTTCTGATAGAGATGGAAATGCTTCCCTGCACGGAACAATTCTATATCGAAAGCACTGAACAGGGAACAGCTCGACTCATGACTGATCTTCAGGTAACTACTTTCCACTGCAGCTTTTTTCCCTGTTTTGCCTGCCCTCGCTTTGGTCCTGCCTGTAGCTGAAACTTCCTTTAGTTTATCCTCGTCAATAATTGTCGGTTCATTTTTCTTCGCCATCGTACTGTTTTTTCGAATGTCCAATGTTTCCGGCAGCGCTAGGCCTTCAGGGCCTTTTCTGATTTTGCTGCTTCCATGATAGCTTTGATACCTCTCATAGGGATCATCACCCAGTCCGGACGGTTGTTCAATTCATAATTCAGCTCATAGATCGCTTTCTCCAGCAAATAGGTCTGCAGCATCACCGCCAGATCCTCGGGGTCATCCGGGAGGAAAGGACTGCCGGCTACGGTCTCCAGATAAGCCCGTGTGAAGAATCCGCTCATATAGTGATACCACACCTCTGCAAATGGAAGCAGTTTCTGCAGGTCTTCTTTCCGCACCTGATCGTTCAGTAATAAACCTCCATAGGCAGCATAATGGAACGACCGGATCATGCCGGATACATCCCGGAGGGGAGATCGCTTCAGCCTGCGTTCACTATAGCTTCTGGCTGGCTCTCCTTCAAAGTCGAGGATGACGAAATCCTTTCCGGTGTATAATACCTGTCCCAGATGATAATCGCCATGTATCCGGATCTTCACCACATCGAACTTTCTGCGGTAGATCCTTCTGAATACCGTCAGAATGTCTTCCTTCATTGCAAGAATATCCTCTGCTTCTTTCCGTGCTTTCTCATTCAGCTTTTTCAGATTGCGCACCTGGTTTTGCAGGGTTGCTCTCACCAGAGACTGGAATGATGAATAGAGAGATCGCTGGTAGTGCAGAGAGAAGTCCTCGGGCACAAAGTCTGGCTGGTCCGTCGTGGAAGCCAGGGCCAGGTGCATTTCTCCCGTCCTTACACCCAGCAGCCTTGCCTGCTCCGCTAGCTGCGCCTCTATCAGCTCTTTGAGTTCTTCAGGAATTTCATCATAGGAGGCAGGACTTGTAAGGTTTCCCCTGAGCTCCAGCTCCAGCAAATGTTTCCGGTCCCCGGAAAGTACTTTTTCATAAAAGTTGTGCAGTCTGCTCAGCATCAGTACCCAGGCATCGCCACTGCTTTCCACCATATCCTGAGCCATCGCCAGAACCATCGACTGTCCTTTCTGGATCCACTCGATAGATCCCATGAAGGAGGGTACATGAGGGAACTTCGCTTTCTCAGATAGGAACTCTGTGATCTCCACATCCGGATTGATGGCCCGGTCTACCTTCCGGTAGATTTTCATGAAGAATTTATTATCGAACACCAGTGAGGTATTACTCTGTTCTGCCGCCAGTATCCTCGATCGGATTTTCTTATGCTCCTTTACATATTTTTTCAATGCCCGGGTGGAATTGAATAGGATCTCGCTCTGCTTCTGACTAATGCTATTGCCACTGGCAAGGCGTTCAAAAAGCACTTTCTGAAGTTCATGGCCATAAATAGCGTCATAAAGTAACCCTTCAACGCCTTCCAGCGTCAGCCTGCAGATGGCAGCCTGCGGACAATTCTCCAGCAACCGGGTCATAGAGGCATCATCGCCAAAGGTCACGGCAAGCTGATACATTTCAGGAAGTCCGCTTTCATAGGTCACCTCGATCAACAGCAGTACCGCCTGAGAAGTTTCCATCGATATAGGCGCCAGATCCACGATCCGTAATCCCTGCATCAGCCGTCCCTTACCCCCAAACCAGCGCATCTTCATCAGGTAGTCGGGCAATACCTGGTTTTCTAGAGTGGTGAGCGTATTATTATTTGTTAGGTCTTTCCACTTGTTTAACCGGAGCTGCGGAAGTTCCTTGCGATGATTGATATCCTGATGGGCCTTCTCCAGCACAAACCACTGGCAATCGTGCGGTCCGATCGTCAGGAAGTATGAACTGTCGTCGCGAATGACCGGAAACTTATTCTTGCTGAAGACCTCCACTGGCATATATCCCTTAAAGGCAGCCAGGTCCAGTTCAACTGGCTGGATATGTCGGGACAAGTTGACGATCACCAGCATAGTCTCTTCTTCATAACTCCGTGTAAATGCAAGGATCTTGGGGTTCTCCGCATTGATGAATTGGAGATCTCCCCGGCTGAAGGCCTTATATTTCTTCCGGGTATTAATGATCCTGCGCATCCACCACAACAATGAAGAGGTGTTCCTGTTCTGATTCTCCACGTTCACGGACTCATAGTGGTATTCCGGGTCGAGTATGACGGGGAGATAAAGCTTGTGCGGATTACAATCAGAAAAACCAGCATTCCTGTCGGAACTCCACTGCATCGGCGTACGTACACCATCCCGGTCACCGAGATAGAAGTTATCGCCCATCCCGATCTCATCACCGTAGTAGATCACCGGCGTTCCCGGTAACGAGAACAGCAGGTAGTTCAGCAGCTCGATCTTCTTTCGGTTATTTTCCATTAGCGGGGCCAGACGGTGCCGGATTCCCAGATTGATGCGGGCCTTCGGATCTCTCACATAGACTTTATACATATAGTCCCGCTCCTCGTCAGTCACCATCTCAAGTGTCAGCTCATCATGGTTGCGAAGAAAGATGGCCCATTGACAGTTTTCAGGAATCGCGGGTGTCTGGTCGAAGATGTCTGTTATAGGATACCGGTCCTCCATCTGTAATGACATGAACATGCGAGGCATCACAGGAAAATGGTAGTTCATCTGACACTCATCACCATTGCCAAAATAGGAAGCCGAGTCTTCCGGCCACATGTTCGCCTCAGCCAGCAGCATTGTGCCCGGGTATTTCTTGTCCACATGCGCCCGTAGTTTTTTAAGGAATACATGGGTCTCGGGCAGGTTCTCACAATTGGTGCCCTCTCTTTCGAAGAGGTAGGGCACGGCATCCAGCCGGAACCCGTCTACACCCATATTGCACCAGTAGTCAATGATCTTAAAAACTTCCTGCTGGACCGCAGGGTTGTCATAGTTCAGATCGGGCTGATGATGAAAGAAGCGGTGCCAGTAATACTGTTTCGCCACAGGGTCCCAGGTCCAGTTGCTGGCCTCGAAGTCCTGAAAGATGATTCGTACGCCCTTGTATTTAGCGGGATCGTCAGACCAGACATAATAATCCCGCTCCCTGGAACCTTTCGGGGCACGTCTGGCTCTCTGGAACCAGGGATGCTGATCGGAGGTATGATTGATGACCAGCTCCGTTATGACTTTCAGTCCGCGCTTATGCGCTTCTGAAAGAAATCGCTTGAACTGTTTTATGTCTCCGTAGGAAGGGTTGATGCTGTAATAATCCGCGATGTCATATCCGTCATCACGCAGGGGAGAGGGATAGAACGGCAACACCCAGATGGCGGTCACGCCGAGGTTCTGCAGGTAGTCGAGTCTTTCCAGTAATCCGTTGAAGTCGCCAATCCCATCACCATTACTATCACTAAAGGCCTTAATATGGAGCTCATAGATAATGGCGTCCTTATACCAGTGCAATTTCTCGTCAAATGTTTTTCTTTCGGCCATAGTTTATATCATCAAGAGGTTTGTTCTACTCTGAAAATGTGAGCTGGCATCTCGTAGGGATTCAGCTCCACATAGTTCCACTCTCCCTGCCACTGATAGCGATCACCGCTCAGCAGATCGTGAACCTGAAAGGTGTTCCCTGTTTCAATGCCCAACTGTTCCAGTGGTATTCTGACCGTTGCCGACTGGGTGTGCCACGAATCCAGGTTCACAGCAATGATCATTGTGTTTCCCGTCTGCCGGTCACGTTTGTAATAGCAGATGATCTGATCGTTATTGGTCTCCGCAAAACCAATGTTATTGGTATTCTGAAAGGCTCTGTTTTCTTTTCTGATCCTGTTGACCAGTTGAATAATCTCCCCGATTCTGGTATAGGCGTTCCAGTCCCAGTGCCTGATCTCATATTTCTCGTTATCGATGTATTCCTCCTTGTTGGGCATAGGCTGGGTATAACCGAATTCGTAAACGGGACCGTACAGACCATAGCTTGAGGAAAGGGTTGCTGCAAGAATGAGTCGCCGGATCAGTGCGTTTTCTCCACCCTGCGTGATTTCCGGCGGGAGGATGTCCGGAGTGTTCGGCCAGAAGTTGGGTCGGAAGTAATAGCGTAGATCGGAGCGGGTGAGCTCCAGCATATATTCTTCAAGTTCTTTTTTGGTGTTCCTCCAGGTGAAGTAGGTATATGACTGATTAAACCCTGCTTTCGCCAGTCGTTCCATGATCCTTGGCCGGGTAAATGCCTCCGCCAGAAAGATCACTTCCGGATGTTTCGCTCGGATTTCTCTGATCACCCATTCCCAGAAAGCAAAGGATTTGGTATGCGGATTGTCCACACGAAACACGGTAACGCCTTTGTCTATCCAGTACTCCAGCACACTTCTGAGCTCTATCCATAGCCCTTCCCAGTCTTCCGTTTCAAAATTGAAGGGGAGTATATCCTCATACTTCTTTGGCGGGTTCTCTGCATACTGCACGGTGCCATCCGGCCGCCATTTAAACCACTGGGGGTGTTCCTTTACATAGGGATGGTCGGGCGCGCACTGATAGGCTATATCCAGGGCGAGCTCAATGCCCATTTCCCTGGCTGCTTTCACAAGGTTCTGAAAGTCGCGAAGGCTTCCTAGTTCAGGGTGAATTGCTTTATGTCCGCCACTTCTGTTACCAATAGCCCAGGGAGAACCGGGGTCTCCTGTCTCCGCAACCAATGAATTGTTGCGTCCTTTTCGCTTCTCTTCCCCGATTGGATGAATGGGTGGCAGGTATAAAGTGTCAAAACCCATCTCAGCGATGCGCGGCAGCAGTTTCTGAACATCTTTGAAGGTACCGTGCCTGCCTGGCTCTGTAGCGGCAGATCGCGGGAAGAGCTCATACCAGGTACTGAAGGCAGCCCGCTGAATCTCTGTCTCAAACTGCAGTACCTGCGAATAAGTCGTTACCAGTTCCTTGTCTTTCCAGCGGGTCATTAATCCGGAAAGCTGATCGTTGGTCGCAAGGCTTACGGCAGCTTCCGGCTCGGCAACTGCCCCGAGCTTCTTTGAAAACCCCAGCAGTTGATTCCTGTCTTTCGTGGTAGCCCGCGCAGCAGCCTCTTCGATCAGTCCGGCACCGATCTGGAATTCTACCATAAGATCCTGGCCCGCCTCATATTTCTTAATCAGCCCTTTCTGCCAGGTTAGAAAATGATCTATCCAGCCCTGTACCTGAAACTGGTAGAAACCCGGCTTGTCGGGATAAAGCTCCAGTTCCCAATGATCATTATACAGAAATTGCATGGGTAGTTCTTTCCACTGTCGGTCTTTCCGGTGTTTAAGCAGGACGGATGCGCGAACCTCATCATGTCCGTCGGTGAACACAGAGGCAGATATTGTAAATGGTTGCTGCAGGGTAGCTTTAGCCGGATACCGCCCGCCTTCTATTTCTGGTTTTACATGGGTTATTACGACGCGCTTTCTACCAGTAGAACTAATCATTAATTCTCAGTTTAATCAGTGTGGACAATCAGAAAAGCTGATTATGGTTGTATAAAAGATCCTCTGCCCCCTAATACATAAATTTCATTCCATGCCATACGTAACCGGAATGACAGCAGAAAATAACAGTACCTGGCTCCCGATCTCAGGTATTCAGTATGGTTCCACCGTTTGGATGAAGTACCTGGCCGGTGAGATAACTGGCATCTTCTGAAGCCAGAAATACGAAACAGGTCGCCACTTCGGCAGGCTGTCCCGGTCGTTGCAGCGGAGTATCTTTCCCGAACTCTTTGAGCTGTGCCCCTTCAAAAGTTGAAGACACGAGTGGTGTCCAGATGGGGCCAGGAGCAACGCCGTTTACACGTATGTTCTTTTCTGCAAGCTGGCCAGAAAGGGAGCGCGTGAAAGCAACGATGGCACCTTTGGTGGAAGAATAGTCAAGCAGCAGTTTGTTTCCCCTATATGCATTTACAGAGGCATTGTTGATGATGGAGCTGCCGGACTTCAGATGCTTCAGCGACGCCTTGGCCATAAAGAAGTAGGAGTAAAAATTAACCCGGAAAGTCTTCTCCAGCTGCTCTTCTGTGATAGCCGCAATATCCTCCTGCGGATATTGGACGGCTGCGTTGTTAACGAGGATATCGAGGCGCCCGAAATGCTTTACCGTTTCTTCCACTGCTTCTTTGCAGGCCTGCTCCGTGCTCAGGTCTTTTTTGATAAGGAGAGCCTTCCTTCCTTTTTCTTCCACAAGTCGGCGGGTGGTCGTCGCATCTTCATCATGAACATTATAAATAATAGCAACATCAGCTCCCTCCCGTGCAAAATGAACGGCTACGGCCCTTCCGATACCGCTGTCACCACCTGTGATGATGGCTACCTTGTCCATCAGCTTTCGGGGCAATCGGTCTACATCACGTTCATAAACCGGCTGCGGACTGAGCTCCTGTTCGCTATCAGCACTGGTATCCACCTTGTTTTCAAATGATTGATCTCGCATAAGTCAGACGTTTCCGCAACAGGCTAAAATTTACATGCCGATGCCACCTGACGTGTGCATGCAGGATCCCTTTCCGAAAAAAAAAGTCCTGGAACGGCACCATGGTATCCAAAATTTGTTATCTTAGAAACCCTTTGAATTAATTACTCATTACAATCTATCTCTAACAATGAAGAAAAGTGTAGCGAAGCTCCTGAAAGGACTCAATGTGGAAACACCCGTACTGAATGCAATGGTGCTGGGTTATTTTGTTTTATTGGTACTCAGCGTTTCTCTCATCACCAGCACGGCGGGTCCGCAGGCAGGAGAGACGAATGTAACCGCAACGACAGAAGTACAACCGGAGCAACGATCTGCACATTAAACCGATCTTTCTCTCAAGGAGCTGCCCTCATCCGGCAGCTCTTTTTTTTGCCAGTAATAGTGGTTTGTCATAGAACTATCAGAAAATCCTGCAGTACCAGGTTTTACCAACTTAATTGGTGTATACAACGTCTTAAGGATACAAAGAATGATAAAGGCGCTATAATTTTTTGTTTTTATCAAATTTTTTACCTTTTTTGCTAACAACTTCAAAATATTCTCGTCTATCGAAAGAGCTCTACCTGACCAAACTGACCCCATGACGTAAATCTGTACGTTATTTTTTAGGTAGACATGAAGCAAGCGATCCAACTAAGTGATGCCGAACTGATCACTGCGATACAGCAGGGGAATGATAATGCGCTGGAACTACTGGTTCTGCGGCATAAAGATCAGTTGTACACAACCATTCAGGCAATTGTCAAAGATCAGTGGCTGGCAGAAGATATCTTCCAGGACACGTTTATTAAGATTATCGGCATTATCAGGCAGGGCAAATACGATGAACGCGGGAAATTTATGTCCTGGGCGGCCAGGGTGGCCTACAATCTATGCATGGATGCTTTCCGGAAGACAAAATCCCGGCCGGTAGTCGTCATGCAGGACGGAACCGATGTGTTCAATTTCATTCACTCGACAGAACAGGAATACATCGATAAAGAGGATGAAAAGCTCCGTGATGAATCGATTCGCAACATGATCGATCAGTTGCCCGCGGCACAAAGAGAGGTGCTGATCCTGAGGATGTATGCAGATCTCAGTTTCAAGGAGATTGCAGAACTGACGAAGGTGAGCATCAATACCTCCCTCGGCAGAATGCGGTATGCGCTGCTGAATCTCCGAAAGCTGATAGAGGAACAACAAATGGTGTTGCGGTAATGGCACAACATAATGGCTTAATATTGCCCTATGTCCCTGCCGCTTTTTTTTCATGATGAGCTTAATGCATTACCCGGGGATTTCCTGTTAAAGGAAGATACAGCCCGCCACATCGTCCAGGTTTTGCGAATGCAGCCCGGAGAACTACTGCATCTTACAGATGGGAAAGGGCTTTTCGCAACCGCACGTATCACGGCAACAGGAAAGAAGCGCTGTGAGGTAAAACTCACGGAACTGGACCAGGTCGCAGCACCACAACCAGGCCTTCACCTTGCGATAGCCTTTACAAAGAACAGCAGCAGGAACGAGTGGCTGCTCGAAAAGGCTACAGAGATGGGAGTAACCAGCATCATCCCCCTGATGGCACATCGGTCTGAAAGAATACCTGCCATTAAAGATCGCTGGAGAAACATCCTCATTGCAGCTATCTTACAATCCCGGCAAGCCTGGCTCCCAGAGCTCGCTGAACCTGCTAATCCTGAGCAGATTCTTCAACATTTTGCTGCAATACCTCAGAAACTCCTCGCCCATTGCATTCCGGGGCTGACAAGATTACCTTTGAAAGAAGCACTGCTACCGGGAAGGGCAACACTCATCCTGATCGGTCCGGAAGGAGATTTTACACCAGAAGAAGTGGATCTTTGCACGAAGGCCGGTTGCTCAGGAATTGGGCTGGGAACAACCAGACTGAGAACAGAAACAGCCGCCATGGTGGCTACAGCTTACTTTAATCTGATCAACAGTGAAGTATAAAAGTATTATCCCGACTATAACGCTGCTGCTGCTGAGCTGCGCCACCCAGGCGCAACAAATCAGGCTGGGACTCCTCGTCTATAGCGGTGGTGGTGACTGGTACGCCAATCCCACCGCATTGAAAAACCTTGCTGCTTTCTGCAATCAGCAGTTGCGGACCGGCATTCAGCCACAGGAAGCCCAGGTGGAAATAGGCAGTCCGGAGCTGTTCAACTATCCTTTCGTTCATATGACCGGCCATGGACGATGGGCAGTCAACGATGCCGAAGCCCGAAATCTCCGGATGTACCTCGAGTCGGGCGGATTCCTGCATATCGATGATAACTACGGAATGGATGAATATGTAAGACCCGCACTAAAAAAAGTGTTTCCGGAACTGGAACTTGTGGAGCTCCCGTTCTCCCATCCCATCTACCACCAGCGGTTCCGGTTTCCCAACGGTCTGCCCAAAATTCATGAGCATGATAACAAGCCGCCAAAGGGTTATGGCCTCATCTGGGAAGGCCGACTGGTAGTCTACTACACCTCTGAAACCGACCTTGGCGACGGTTGGGAAGATCCCGAGGTGCATAATGATGATCCTAAAAAGCGGTTGGAAGCGCTGCAAATGGGCGCTAATATTATTCAGTATGTGTTCATGGGTGGAGGAACAAACCAATAAGCTCCTTAACCCCTCCGCTCATACCGACTATCGTTTCTTCCCGATCAGCAGCATGCCCGGACGGAATCGTTTGATGACCGATCCTATGAAGTACAGAATCCTCAGCTTCAGACTCCGCCGGTAAGTGTAATAGAAATAGCTGAGATGAATGGTGTCAAATCCCGCCTGCTCGAAGGCATTCCTGATCTCTACCGGAAGGTATTCTCTCCGGTGAACTCCCTGGTTTTCTACTGAAACGGGGGAGAACATTTTTTCTGGTTCCACAAAAATGGGTTGCATCGCCATCAGACTGGCCAGGTGTAGAACAGAACCCAGGTTGGGTGTCGTCACTACGAACAACCCGCCTTTTCTGATATAAGGCTTAAACTTTAGGATCTGCTCCTTCGGGGCAACAGGCAGGTGTTCGATGACCTCCGATTGCAGCAGCATATCGTAATGGTCTTTCGGCAGCGGCAACTCGTCTTTTGAAAGATCCGCCGTAACAGATTCCATCTGGTAACGGTCATAAAGTGGTTTGAACTGCTGAATGATCTCAGGAAAGTCCACAATAGTCACCTGTACACCCAGTTCTGTCTGCATCATTTTTTCAATACCACCAATACCAGCACCAATAGACAGCACCTTGTCGCCTTTCTTCAGGTATTTGGCACATTGCTCATAAGTATCGAACAACCGGCGGCATTGATAATCGATATAGTCAAGCTCTTCGGCTCCGAAGACATCACGATCTTCATGCAGCTTGTTTTTGAAATAACTGTAGGTCATGGATTTGATTATATGGCGCAGAAGCCACGGGATAAAAGTAAGGAATTTGGGTTTCCATGCCAGTAGCTGCTGATCAGAAGCCAAAATCCGTTAGCCGGCCTTTCCCGGGTCGAGGAAACCCTCAATTACCCACCAGCGAAAGCGTTCCAGCATTCTGAATTTCGACCATTGTCCTTTCAAAAGGAACCCCAGACCATAAACCACGGCATAACCCCACTTGGCAAAATATTCCAGGAATTTCAGGAACAATGCGACGGTATTGCCTTTGAGGCGAAGCCGTTCTCCACCTCCGATACCCATGCTGTGCCGGCGAACATAATCCTTGTCAAATTTATTCGCTTCTACGGCATGCAGCACTTCGACCTGCGGCAGGTAATAAACTTTCTTTCCCGCTGCAAGGATTCGCATATAAATATCCTTCTCCTCGTTGGCGAGCAGACCCTTACCACTCCGTCCCAAAGCCGTGTTGAAATAACCAATCTCGTCAAATACAATTTTCCTGAAGGCCATATTCGCACCGCAGGGATACCGCTGCCCTGTCAGTCGCTTTATCTCATTGCCCTGATCAAAACGGCCCACTAGACCGAAGAAGTATTTTGAATACCAATCGGGGATGCCGGTCAGAAAATAGGGTGTGATTTTACCACCTACAGAGTAGGCATCCGGATGCTGATCGAAAAATTCTGTGATGAACTGCAGCCATCCCGGCTGTGCCTTGCTGTCGTCATCCAGATAAGCAACTATCTCACCTTTCGCTTCCCGGGCACACCGGTTACGCGAAAAGGCCACACCCTGCTGCGGCTCGGTAACGAACCGAAAATTATAATCAGGATGTCCCTTCTGATATTGCGCTAAAAGTTCAAGGGTGCCATCGGTACTATTATTATCCACCACGATGACTTCCATGTCTTTCTTTTCGTAATCCTGCTGAAACAGGCTTTCCACCGCATCAATAATAAAGCGCGCCCGGTTATAGGAACATATCACTGCCGATACCTTATAAGGATAACTCATGGATGACGCAAGTTAAGCAACCAATCTTACTGTTTCCATTAGTTTTGCGTATGCGCATTTTGGTAGTATGCCTGGGAAATATCTGCCGCTCCCCCATAGCAGAAGGGGTGCTGCGACACAAGGCAAGGGAACGGGGACTCAACTGGACCGTCGACTCTGCAGGTACTAATTCATATCACATCGGCGAACCGCCACATGTCTCCTCGCAGAAGGTCTGTAAGGCCAATGGAATTGATATTTCCGGTCAGCGTGCGAGAAGGTTCGTTAAGGAAGACTTCAAGCGGTATGATCTCATTTATGCGATGGCAAAAGATGTAATGGAGGATATACTGACCATTGGCGGGAACGCTACGGATCCTACTCGTCTGAGGCTTTTTCTGAATGAACTGGAGGACGGATGTAATCGCTCTGTTCCCGATCCATGGTACGGTGACGAAGAAGGTTATTTGCCGGTATTCGAAATGATCGAAGCTACCGCAGAAGCCATTCTTGAAAAGTATGACAACCGCTGAATCTAAACTGAAACGGCTAATTGCCGGTCTCTCGTTATTTTTGAAACATGTCCAAACCATCCATTCCGCAGGGAACACGTGATTTTTCACCGGCCGAGGTCCGCAGACGCCAATATATCCTGAAGACCCTTGAAGGCATCTTCGCCAGCTACGGCTTTCAGCCACTGGAAACACCCGCCATGGAGCAACTAACAACGCTGACAGGAAAATACGGGGAAGAAGGTGATCGCCTCATCTTCAAGATCCTCAATAATGGTCTGCACGAAAAGAAGGACAAGATCGCGCTGAATATGGAATGGAGCCAGATGCTGGATAGGCCCTACAGCAGTCCTGCCATCACAGAACGTGCGTTGCGGTACGACCTCACGATTCCCTTCGCCCGTTATGTAGTAATGCATCAGAATGAGACCGCCTTTCCTTTTCGCAGGTATCAGATGCAGCCGGTCTGGCGGGCAGATCGACCGCAAAGAGGACGTTACCGTGAATTCTGGCAGTGCGATTGCGACATCGTAGGCAGCAACGCCCTGATCAATGAGGCCGAACTCCTGTCTGTTTACCAGCAGGCATTCGACCAGCTAGGCATACCCAGGGTGACCATCAGCATTAATAGCCGGAAGCTGCTGCAGGGACTGGCCTCAGCTGCCGGACAGCCGGAAAAGATGATGGATATCACGGTAGCACTCGACAAGTTCGACAAGATCGGTTGGGAAGGCGTATCCAGGGAGCTGGACTCCAGAGGGGTTACTACCGAAAGCATCGCCGTCATCGAACAGTTTATTAACGTTACCGGCAGTAATGAGGAAAAGCTGAATGCCTATGAAAGCCTCCTGAAAGATCAGGAAGATGGTCTGAAAGGGATCGCAGAAATCCGGAACTGTCTGCAATATCATCGGCACCTGGCCCCTGAAGGTGCCAGAGCTCAGATCGTTGTCGATATACGGTTAGCCAGGGGCCTGAATTATTACACAGGTATCATCCTGGAGGTGACCACCACTGCTGTAAAGATGGGGAGCATCGGCGGTGGCGGAAGATACGATGATCTTACTGGCCTGTTTGGTTTGAAAGGCATGTCAGGTGTAGGTATCTCCTTCGGAATCGACCGCATCTATGATGTGCTGGAGGAGCTGAATTTGTTTCCGGAGCAGCCTGGCACCGATAGTACAGTGATGGTCGTGAACTTCGGAAAGGAAGAAGAGCTCTATGCGCTGCAGATCGTACGTCGCCTGCGCCTCTCAGGTATTGCTGCTGAGGTGTTTCCCGATAATGCAAAATTCGATCGGCAGATGAAGTATGCCAACAAAAGGAATATTCCCTTCGTGATACTTCCTGGTGAGGAGGAACGAAAGGAAGGGGTGGTTAGTCTGAAGGATTTCCGCACCGGCGAACAGCGAAAACATTCTATAGAGGAAGTAATCTCCATTCTCAAATCCTAGCGTTATGTGGGAAAACAAAAACGGTTGTACCTGGCCAGGGAACGACCCCCTGATGAAGGAGTACCATAATGAAGAATGGGGTGTTCCTGTTCATGACGATCGAAAGCTGTTCGAGTTTCTCGTCCTCGATGCTTTCCAGGCCGGGTTGAGCTGGAGGACAGTGCTTTACAAACGGAAGAACTTTGCTAAGGCTTTTGCCAGGTTTAACGCCGCTAAAGTTGCAAAGTTTACAGAAGCTGATGTCGGGCTCCTGATGCAGGACACAGGCATCATCCGTAATCGGCTGAAGATTCAGGCTACCATCACGAACGCACAACGCTTTCTTGAAGTCCAAAAAGAGTTCGGAAGTTTTGATCAGTATATCTGGCAGTTTACAGGTGGAAAACCTCTCGTAAACCATTGGACGGATACCAGCTCCATCCCCTCCCGTAGCCAGGAGTCTGATGCCATGAGCAAGGACCTGCAGAAGCGGGGCTTCAAGTTCGTTGGCTCCACCATCTGCTATGCTTTCATGCAGGCCGCCGGTATGGTTAATGACCATCTGGTCTCCTGTCCCCGGCATACAGCAGTCAGTTCCTGACAGGTATCGCGCTTATCGCACGGAGAGAGACATCACATATATTTCAGAGCAAAAAAAAGGCCGCCATTTTTGGCAGCCTTATTATTTTATTACCCTGTCTTAACGGAACATGGCCGGACAGTTAGCCTGCCAGTATTCTCTGAGGTTACCAAAGGCATCGAGGTAAAGTGTTACCGAAATCCCGCCAAACCAGTACCAGTCATTGTTTTTGCTGTCACCCCGCTGCTCACCGTATTGAGGATACATGATCTGTGATTCCGGTCCGTATAGCTCATCTGTACGGAAGGCCAGGTCAACAGACTGCTGACTTCTATAGGCGAATAATGAATCACGATGAACATAAGACTTGCTCACGTCATCAATATAATCCGTAGTCGTGTAGCGGAAGCCGATTTCCGTGCTGATCATGAGGGTTTTACCGATGAAGAACTTCATACCGCCACCCACGGGGAAAGCCATGTTTACGAGGCTGTACTGTTTTCTTTCAGGATATACAGGTATGCCCTGACCTTCTGTGCTCAGAGGTCTTAGATATACCTTTTCTCCTTTCATTCCATCCGTAAACGAATTATGATAGAAAGCTGCTATGCCACCGAATATATACGGGCTCACCTTAGCACGGTCAAAATCTACCGCCAGCAGGCTCAGTTCAACACCCGCATGGGCTTCGAAGAGGCCGGTTTCAAATCGTAGGTTTCGCTGAACGTTGAAAGGGATATTCGAAAGACTATCCGCAGCCGTCAGACGGGTATAGTTCATTCCAAAGCGGAAACCTATACGCGGATGAATAAAATACTTGTAAATGATACCCATATTCGGCCTATAGCCATTGGAAGGGAACCATTCCGGTTGTAAATCTCCATAATAGTTACTTACACCCGCAAACAATCCGATCTCGTGGTGGGGGCGCGGCGCCGGGCGCTGTGCCGCTACAGTAAAGGGAATAATTATCAGCAGGGAGAGTAAAATCCGTTTCAAAACACTACAGTTTTAGTATGACCGATAGCGAAAGATAGTAACAATTTTTGAAAAACAAAATCAATGGGGCCCACCCGGAATCTCCTGTAAGCCCCACCTGTATTACCTCATGATATACATTTTACCGTAGCCGTTCTTATAGAACCGGTCCGCAGCACTCTGTCTTTTCTCAACATCGCTTCCATTTATGGATGTCACCACCCGGTATAGGTACACCCCGTTGCCCAAAAGCTGCCCGTACTGGTCACGGCCATCCCATTTATACTCCGTAATATTTCTTCCCACATGAATAGGCCCCAGTTCCGCCTTCGTGATTTCCCGGACTACCTTGCCGGTCACTGTCATGATCTGGATCTTGAACTGTGAGGGGATCTGCGAGCCGGTCAGCGTAAATACAAATGCTGTCGAAGTGGAGAATGGGTTCGGGTAATTTAATATGTTCGTTATGGTCGATTTGTTGACGACCTCAAAGGATATCTGGTAGTCAGTTGAAGCCACCGCATTTCCGGATTTATCCCTTCCATTCACCAATAGTTCATAAATACCATCCTGCGTGAAAGTGGGACGGTACTCAATCACTGCCTCATTCTTCTCGCCCGGTTTCGCCGGAATGAACTTAGCGATCGTTCCATCAAAGGGTACCACCTCCGGCTGCGTGGTCTGGTTTACATCAGGATAGCGGATCCGTAACAGCACCAGCGAACTATCATCCAGCGCCAGGAACTTGTTCTCATCTTTCAGGGTGATCTTAATAAATGGTTTTGCAGAAACAATATCCCTGTCGAGGATATGTACCCCGTCAAAGGTTACATCAATCAACGGGTTATGACGGTCAGTAATGATCCTGAATGGCAGATAGCCCAGATTGTTAGGGTGGTATTGCTCCGGCTGATCCCAGTCAGGATTCGCCTCTATAAACAGAACATTGTTACCCGGGTACGCAGCTGGATCGAAGTTCAGTGTCGCAATCAGCGTGTCTTCTCCTGGCAGCGGACGATATCGTCTGTTGCCTACCAAATGAGTCACACCGTTCTCGTCGATGACTTTATACCGAACCAGCATGCTGTCCATCGGAAGCTTCGAAAGGTTTTCAATAGTCAGTGCCAGCTCAGCTTCCTGTCCGACGTGCAGACTGTCTTCAAAAGTGAAATGAGCTGCAGGGTTCAGTGCTGCTTCAGGAACCGGACTGTAAAGAACCCGCCAGTAATCCAGTTGCGCACTGGATAGATCCGTGGAATCGTAGCTGGTCCAGATCAGCAGGATATTCGGAAACTGTTTCGCATCGATAAACGCCAGGCTGGTATCCTGGGTATACCCTGTATAAACCAACTGGGAATTACTGTTGGTGTCAATCCCATAAATCTGAACGAAGGGCTTATCGTTCTGTGGATTGTTATCCAGAGCAGAATGTTCCCACTTGAGCTGTTTCCATTCCATAGAGGGCCCCACCACAGTGCTGTGCAGCTCCCCGGAACGACGGTAGCTGGGAAGCAGGAAATGTCGCTGGAGGGTATCCTGCATGCTGGTCCCCACGACCTGATGCACGGGATAGGCGTTACTTCCTTTCTTTCTGAAGAATATAAACGGCTTTCGGGAGTTGAAAGAATCTAACTGGGTAAAGCCCATATTGTAGAGGCTATGATAAAGGGAGACTCCGGAACCATTGATGGTAGTATCCGCTTTCCAGTCATTGGCAAAGGCATCCGTGTACTTACCCAGGTTGATGATGTTACGCACCAGAACGTAATGCCCGGCTGGAATGCTGTCCAGGAATCGACGGGCGTTATTTCTACCGTTAGGTTCCCAGACCGGGAACTCAAAAGCATACTTGTTCCTGGTAGTATTACAAACCGGGTAGGCGCCGCCGGTGCCATTAAGCGAATCATTCTTCCAGGGCGCCGTACTGGCAGAATCGAAGACCATGATCTGAATCGTACCGTCCCAGGGCCAGCACCCCAGACGTTGAATATCAGAGTTGTTGAACATGACCTTTACGAAATCCGCAGTGTTCCAGGGGGTGGCACCGTTTTCGCTAAACACAGCCTGAAATACGGATACAGTATTGTTGCCTGTGGAAAAGCGGAAAGCCCGGTCGGAATTCAGGGTTAGCCCGTTAAACCCATCCTTCTTATACTGGAAATAATGCGATTGATTCCATCCCGGACTGCCCTGTGCCAGGTATATAAACGAGCTGGTCGTCCATTGATAGGTACCGTTGGACATACTATCATAGGCGGTCCGCCAGTAATAAACAGTGCTGTCCCGCATGGTAATCGCAGGCGTCCATTTGATGACACCGCCCGGGCTGGTCACTAAGGTTTGTTGTTTCAGCGGACTGTTGAACAGTTCCGTCGTATCAACCTCAATACGGTACCTTCCGGTACTGCGGAAGGGATTAAGGGTAGAGGCCTTAAGGGTAACACCCGGTTCCGTGACAATTGAAAACTCCTTTGGATATACCGGTATCAGATGATCTGAATATATGAACATATCCAGAGAAGCCGTGTTATTCGTCTCACTTAATTCATCCCACCGGCTATCCGCATCAATTGTGACTTTATACTTATTCAGCCCTATGTCCACCTGGTTGTTTACCGGTATATTGAAATACAATGTATCAGTATTGAGCAGGGCATACACGTTTCGGTTATGCAGTACCGCCACACTTCCTTTAGGATTGATATGCTCAATCTTTATCTGAACGGTATCCCTGATGCCTTTACCGAGGTTGAATGCGACCACTTTCAGGGTGAAGGAATCGGCTGAAGCAGAAACATTCACCGGAATGCTGGATATCCGGTCGGCAGAAACATGATAATCTGGTTTTTGCGGCCCGAATACCGGAGACGCCGGATCTCCCTGCAGGATCATACTCTCCAGGTGGAAATAATAGAATTCATTACCCGGCTTTGCAAGAATCATCTTATTATATACATGACGATGGTGATCTCCTATCGTCGCTCCGAAATTCTCCCGTGAAATACTATTATACAGCTCTGGCAGGTACTCTGCGTGAAAGTCTGCAAACTGCAGGGTATTGCTCGCAATCATGCTAACAGAGCCCCCGAGTGGTGCAATTAAAAATCTTTCACTGACTGTCCTCAGGACGTTGCTGGGTGTAAACACCTGCGCCACATCACAACCCAGCGCAATAAAATGCGGCATCTTAGGGCTGGAATGGTAGGTTTCAGGGTTGTTCAGGTTCAGCTCAAATCCATTTGGCGTGGCGTGGCCGTGAAAGGCGATGATCGAAACACCATTATTCACAAGGCTGTCTATGCTCTTGTTATGGATCTGGTCTATAGGATTCGTTGTGTTCTTTCTTACAGTGGTTACCTCTCCGCTGAAGGAAGTATCGGTAATGATCCCGGCAGCTGCCGTCATCGTTGCTGCCAGTCCGTTTTGCTCAGCTACGTGCTGACCGCCCACAATATGCAATACCTGCCGTTTCCAAAATTCTGTTTCATGGGTCGGAAATGCAGACCCTGCCAGCGCAGCCTCATAGGCCTTGATCTTGTCGAGGTACACCGCAATTTCTGAAGGATTCCACGCAGATAACCTGCCGATATTCATAGCCTGCTGTTGCTGACTCAGAAAGTTTACAAAGTTTAGATCAGCACCTACGTCACCATAGGTAGGAACGATTGCTGAATAAGGATAGGCGAGGATACTCTGCTGGTACTTTCTGTACTTGTGATATAACAAGCCCTTGCCAATGATGAATACACTTTTCGGCGGCACCGTCGTCCACTTGTCATAGGCAAACTGCAGAAACCTCCTGATTGATAGCGGGTGGATATCCTGCCCGTAGGCGAACTGATCATAGAGTTCTGTTACTTCAGCTACCATTACCTGGTGACTTCCCCCCGCGGCTGAAGCACGATAGTTCCTGTATTCGTGAATGAAGTTTCTGCCATTATGCGGAGCCTCATAATTCTTATGCGTCAGGATGATATAATCACCCTGGTTCAGCGCCTGTGTATAATCAGTAAACTGTCTTGCAGGAAGCTGCTGCACCTGCCTGACGGCGTTTGAATTCTCTGTATAGATTACAATCTTCCTGTTGCTGAAAGACGGTTCAAGGTAGAACCTGGCCTTACCGGAAACACTAAGGTCGCCAACATACCATTTTTTATTCGTGAGGTCGTAAAGTTTTGGTGGGACTGATGAACTGAAGCCGGTGAATTCCAGATACTGGGAGCTGGAGCTGGCACTTAAATCGTAGCTCATCAAGTTCTGTCCGGTATAGTCAAAGTTCCTCGCATATCGTATCTCGATGAAGGACACACCATACACATCATAGGTGCCCCCCACGTTGGTGGCAGCATAGTTCAGCGTTGTCGTATTACCGAGACTGGAAGAGGGTATGTTGAAGTTTACATGGGTCGTAAAATCCCTGTGAAGGGTGGCCGAAGCAAGCTGCTGATTATTGAGTTTGATGGTGGCAGGAGAAGGATTGGACTGGTACCCATACCTGATGATGGATGTACGTGCCATCGCTGCCGGACCGTTCGTAATCGCATTCGGTGTTGGTACAGTGTATTGCAGGGGGATATGGATTCCCACAAGAGTGTCAACATATCCTTCTGCATTATCAAACCGGGAAAGCGGTATGTGATAGCTACCGTAAACATTCCTTCCTCCACAGAAGTTCCTGAGGAAATCCACGCCCGCTGTGTACAGACCGTACGCGAGCGGGGCAGGGGGATTAGAAGGAATATTGTTGGGCGCCTGGGTCAGGCGTTCATAGGGTGGCTGGGCGCTGTAACTGAGGAAATAAACTGCAGTGTCACTAAAAAGACTGATCCGTTCATTCGGTTGATACTGCGGCTGTAAATAAAGCTGCTTATCGAGCTGCCCGTCTGCCTTGCGACCGTAAAATTCGATATAGTCGCTGGAACCCATGGTGCCTGCTGTGCTCACATAGATGGGCTCCTGCTGACCATCACGATAAAGTACAAACTGGGAACCGGGAACTGAAGAAAGCCCCGCGGCATCCAGGGTCGGTTTCGAAATCCGGTAAATGCCCTCTCCGCCTACCTTGATCTTATAATAAGTTCTGGAGTAATCGATCCACTCATTGCCATATGTCTGAGCGTCTGAAGCTACCGGTGAATAAATAGTAGCTATTGCGAACAGCAGGTAAACAAGCTTTTTCATGACTATCTGGTCGTTTTAGTGGGTCCGGTGGTGTTTTTCGATTTGTTTGGATCTGGTTTTTGCAGCATCAACCTGACAGAGATGATGTGCGTATACAGCGGGTTAGATTGTGCCTGAAGACTTGTAAATGCATAATCCACACTTACCTGCCGGAGCAGCACACCCACCCCTACTGATGGCTGGTAGATCATAAATTTCTTTTGGTTGGTAGTGTCCTGATCGTCCAGTACCTGCTGGAAGTTCCCGACACCCGCTCTCAGGAAGACCGTGTTCCTGTAACTACCCTCCAGTCCCACCTTCGGATCAAAACTCACAACGGACGTGCTTAACAGGGTGTTCCTCCTGCCATCAGTGGTCATGTCAAGGCCCAGTTCTGCGAGGAGCTGAATAGGTTTGCCCGGTTTCAGCAGATGCCTCGCTACGCCCATGTTCAGACGAGGCAACATTACTTCATACGACTTAACAGGTATCTCATTACCGGTCTGGTAAAAAACCTGTTTTTCCTTCTCGGAAAGATTAAAGCTCCAGGCTGTATAGGTGGTGGTGATGTCCTTCGCGGTCACACCAAATAGCCACCGCTTGTAACGGGCCTGAAATCCCAGGTCGATCCCCAGTCCCCAGGCATTGGCCATCGATCCCAGGTGACGGTAAATGATCTTGCCACTGCCGCCTATAAAGGTTTCGATGTCTTCGTTGTTATGGAAAATCTTCAGTCGCTGTGCATAGGAAAGCAGAAACGCATAATCCCCGGCGGTCAGCGACGACAGCTTGCTTTCGTCAAAGGAACCATCCGGCTGCACATAATCAATGGTGTTGGGGATATCGTCAATGGCAAAACGCATAACGGAAAAACCAACAGCACGGTCTTTATTCCTGAGCGGCTTTACCACGGCTCCGTAGTCATATTTTGCATTGCCGGAAAAATATTCTGCATGCATCAGGCCCACTTCGAGCTGGTTATCGATCTGCATCAAACCCGCAGGATTCCAATACCCTGAGGTGACATCAGACACAGAGGCGGCCTGCGCTCCTGCCATGCCTAAGCCCCTCGCACCCACACCGATGTTGAGGTATTCATTTACATAGATCCGTGTTTGTGCTGAGGCGAGGCCGGGGGTTAACAGGAATAAAGCGGCAGCCAGCCATCTGGTTTTAATCTGCGACATATTATCTAAAGCGTATAAAATTAAGACAATAAATACCAGTAAATCCACTGCTTCAGGACAGTTGGACTGATGCGGGCTAACCCTTTAACGCAACATATCTGGAATTATTGTGTAGGTGACGATGTTGTGACGCTGCTCTAAGGCTGCCGAAGGCTTAAAACAGATGATAAATAATTCCGTGTGAACGGTAAACACGCGGTTGAGCAGCGGAGGGGACTCGGTCCGTTAGTAAAGTAGGTATAACCGCAGTGTAACTCTGTATTATCTCAGCCTGGACCCTGAATGGCCTTAATTCCCACAACCCCCAACCCGCAACCCCCAACC
>JAEYQO010000086.1 GCA_023409975.1 Bacteroidota bacterium
GCTCAAAACTGGTGACGAATTCAGACATACATTCAGTTATTCTCAGCAGGACGTCGATACGTACGCCCGCGTGAGCGGCGATGTCAATCCACTTCATATTGATCCGGAAGCCGGTAAGCAGAGTATGTTTGGCCGGAACATCATTCATGGTTTCCTGGGTGCCAGTGTGTTTACAAAGATCTTCGGTGCCCTCTGGTATGCTGAAGGACATGTCTACATGAGTCAGAGCATGAAATGGCTGAAGCCGATGTTTGTAGATACGGAATATGAGGCGGTCGTAACAGTAAAGGAGATCTATCCGGAGAAGAACCGCATCCTCTACGATTGCGCAGTTTATGAAGTAGCCACCGGTGATAAAACGATAGCCGGAGAAGCATTGTTGCTGAACAAAAAACAGTACGTCTGGTAAAGTAGATACGAAGTGCCTCTGGACCTGCTTATTGCTTCACAAACCTCATGGTAGTCCCGGCGCCTTCCTTGCCGGCAGTCAGCAAGTACACTCCAGGTGCCAGGCTGCTGATATCAATCAGGGCCCTCCCGGAAACCTGACCAGAAACCACTGTTTTGCCATTCAGATCAGTGATGGAATAGTTGAGCGAGGCATAATTCCTCACACGTAGGCCGAGTATATCCCGCGCCGGGTTCGGGTAGACCTGTATATCAATCTTCCCTGGTATCCGAGCGATAGCGTCTGGCTTCAGATTACAGTTGACAAGGGCCGGATAACCATTCCAGTAATTTCCTTCCAGCCTGATGGAGTCCAGCATCACGGCACAGCTCGCAGGATCAACGGTGTAGTACCAGCTCTTGTAATCAGTGCAACCAGCAGGACAATCTCCCCAACCAATCCGGAATTGGTAATGCTGTTGCCCATCATAGATGTATCTGATGAAGCCTTTTCCTTCACCAGCGGGAAAATACGGACTTGCCGAGGTAATTCCGGAAAAGCTCAGCAGGCTGTCACCAAATGCCTTTAGATTGATTGCTTCTGTTGTTGTCAGTGTTGCATAAGCTATCCCCGGCATACCAATGTAGTACAGCAGTGAAAAGCCGTAGTGTGATAAAAAGGAATCCAGCGCACCATACCCAGTTGTGGTCTGCTGACTGGCCCACTGCTGTGTCCAGGCAAAACTGGGATCTAATGTCAGTTCAACTCCGGGAAATCCCGACGACTGAAAGCCGGTATTTAAATGCAGACAATGGTACTGAAACACGGAATCTGCCTCAAGCTGTTCATCCAGATTGAAAACAGCCGCCAGTCCTGCCAGTATGCTGTCTGTATAGATCTGTGGCGCATCGATAAACTGCGTGTCCGCCACCTGGAGCTCATACATTCTGGTGATCGCCAAACGCTGTGCATCCCGCTCATAAGCGTTTCTGAAGGCTGCAGAAACAGTACAGTCCGACTGGACCTGGGAGGTAGCTGAAAAGCAGCAAATAACTGCGATTGCGGTGAATAACCGGCGCATGATAGCGTGATTTATTACAATATAGATAATATTATCCATTGTTCTTCAAAACACCTGTGCATTCTCCCAATTTCCATCAGTGGATAAAAAAAAGCGCCCCTTTCGGAAGCGCTGTGGAATTGGTGTTTGTGTTTAGTTCAGCTCACCCACCATGGTGCTGGGGTCTACCCACTCTTCGAACTGCTCTGAGGTGAGATAGCCCAGATCGATGGCGGTTTGCTTCAGGGTCTTACCCTGTTTGTGGGCAGTCTGAGCGATCTCGGCTGCTTTGTAATATCCGATCCTGGTATTCAGTGCGGTCACAAGCATCAGTGAGTTGTGCAGATGCTGATCGATATTGGACTGGATCGGCTCGATACCTACAGCACATTTATCATTGAAGCTGACGCAGCCATCACCGATCAGGCGGGCGCTGTGCAGGAAGTTGTAGATCATCATCGGCTTGAACACGTTCAGCTCAAAATGGCCGTTGGAGCCTCCGATATTGATCGACACGTCGTTCCCCATCACCTGGGCAGCGATCATGGTCAGGGCCTCACACTGCGTTGGGTTCACCTTTCCGGGCATGATGGAAGATCCGGGCTCATTATCAGGAATGAAAATCTCTCCGATACCACAGCGAGGACCAGAGCTCAGCATGCGGATATCATTGGCAATTTTCATCAGGCTCACAGCAACTGTCTTAAGCGCACCATGGGCTTCAACAATGGCATCATGCGCAGCGAGGCTCTCAAATTTATTCTCCGCCGTAACAAAAGGCAGTCCTGTCAGTTCTGCGATCTTTCCGGCTACTTTTTCAGCATATCCTTTAGGTGTATTGATGCCGGTTCCTACAGCCGTACCACCCAGTGCCAGCTCGCTCAGGTGGGGGAGGGTATTGTTGATCGCCCGAAGACCGTGATCGAGTTGCGAAACGTATCCGCTGATCTCCTGGCCAAGGGTGAGTGGCGTAGCATCCATGAAGTGTGTTCTTCCGATCTTCACGATATTCATGAACGCCTTCGACTTGGCGTCGAGGGTATCCCTCAGTTTCCTGATCCCGGGAATGGTTACTTCCACCAGCATCTTGTAGGCCGCGATGTGCATAGCGGTAGGGAAGGTATCGTTGGATGACTGAGATTTGTTTACATCATCATTCGGATGAACGAACTTCTCCTTATCGGTAAGCTGACCACCCTGAACCACATGTGCGCGATAGGCCACCACTTCGTTTACGTTCATATTGGATTGAGTACCGGATCCGGTTTGCCATACTACCAGCGGAAACTCCTGATCGAGTTTTCCTTCCAGGATCTCGTCACATACCTGAGCGATCAGCTTCGCCTTATCTTCCGCCAGCACACCCAGGTCCTGGTTCGTTAAAGCGGCCGCTTTTTTAAGATAGGCGAAGGCACGGATGATCTCCTTCGGCATCTTGTTGATGTCCTGAGCAATCTTGAAATTTTCGATAGAACGTTGTGTCTGAGCACCGTAATAAGCCTGGACAGGTACCTGAACCTCGCCCATAGTGTCTTTCTCTATCCGATAATCCATTTGGTAATATTTAAATGTGGTTGATGAAATTTGAAATCGCCGCAAAGGTATTAATTCAGTCCTACTTTGAATTCGGCTCCATCCTCACTCTGAGCTCTTTTAAGTCCTTTGAACATTTTATCCTGCGAAACACCGGTCATGAGCCGCAAATTTTAAATGAGCTAATTTCGCACAGTGAAATGGCAGATCCTTACGGCTCTCACCGCAGTCATGCTGGTGTCTCTATCCTTTAGCACAAAGGAGGCCACAGAAGCAGTCACCGCCGAGGAACTGGGTGAGCAGCTCTTTTTTGATCCGCTGCTTTCCGAAAACCATACGATCAGTTGTGCCTCCTGCCACAAACCGGAATTTGCTTTTTCTGACACAGTTGCCTTCAGTGCAGGAGTGCATGGAAGAACAGGCAGACGAAACACACCCTCGGTCATGAATATGAGTGCGCGCGAAGCGTTCTTCTGGGATGGCCGGGCAGCCACACTGGAAGAGCAGGCCCTGTTCCCCATCGAAGATCACAATGAAATGAATCTGCCGGTGACGGAGGCCATTGCCCGCCTCAATGCAAATGATCACTACAGGAAGACCTTCCGCATGGTATTCGGAAAAGATCCTGATGCAGCCTCATTGGGGGCAGCACTGGCTGCTTTTCAGAGAACTCTGGAGACTGCAGATACGCCGAATGATCGCTGGCTGAATGATGAGCCGGGAGGGCTTAGTCCGCAGCAGGAACGGGGAAGGGAGATTTTTCGTGTAAAAGCAAAATGTTTCGAGTGTCATTTCACACCCGACTTTACAGCGGATGAATTCAGAAGCATCGGCCTGTTTAACGGCAGCTCGCACAACGACAGTGGCAGATACCTGGTCACAGGTGATCCGGCTGACCTCGGAAAATTCAAGGTGCCGGGACTGAGGAACATCGCCATCACAGCGCCTTATATGCATGATGGATCCATGAAAACTCTGCGGGAAGTAATCGATTATTACGATAATCCACACGCGGTTTTGCCCGATGGGCAAAACCGCGATACAGTGTTAGCCAGTCCGCTGGGACTCACAGAACAGGAGAAACTGGACCTGGAAGCTTTTCTGCAGTCACTTACAGACGATCGCTTCCTTCATACGAAGAAGAATTAAACGCAGGTCGCAAAAATTAACATCATCAGCAACATGGTAGCAGTCATCACAGGAGCCACACAGGGGATCGGTAAAGCAATAACAGAGAAGTTACTGTCGGAAGGATGGTCGGTAGCCATTTGCGCAAGGACACAATCAGATCTGAACATTCTGGAGAAGGTCTGGCAGATCCAATATCCGGGTGCCAGATTACTCTGTGTACAGGCCGACTTCGGCGACAGTCTTCAGGTGAATGCCTTTGCAGCACAGGTTCTGGAAACCTTCTCTTCAGTCGACCTACTCGTGAATAACGCTGGTTTGTTTTACCCCGGCAGCCTGGCTGAAGAACCCGAAGGTCAACTGGAAAACCTGATGCAGGTGAATGTATTTTCTGCTTATCATCTGACACGCGCCCTGCTGCCGCAAATGAAGGAAAAAGGGAACGGACATATCTTCAACATCTGCTCCGTAGCCAGCCTTCATGCTTATCAGAATGGTGGTGCTTACAGCATAACCAAGTATGCATTGAAGGGTTTCTCTGACAATCTGCGCCTGGAGCTCAGTCCTTTCGGGATCAAGGTTACCTCCGTAATGCCTGGTGCCACCTGGAGCCGTTCCTGGTCTACCAGCGGACTGCCCGAGTCGCGGTTCATGAAAGCGGAAGATATCGCGGAAATGATCTGGACTTCCTGGCGACTTTCGCCCGCAGCGAATGTGGATGAGATCATATTAAGACCAGTTGAAGGAGATATTTAAGTAAATCTTTAACTAAGCTTTAACCGCTGCCGTTTCCCTCTGGCTATGGCCTGACTTAATTTTGTGGATACACCATGAAGGGAATGTTTTACATCTGGCGTTACAGCATTTTTACAGTTTTGTTTTTGTTCAGCAGCCTGGCTGCCTGGGCGCAGAATGTTGTGTTCTCTGCAGCAGTGAGTGCTAATAAGCTCGGCGTAGAGGATCAGTTGCAGGTGAACTATACCATCAAAGATGCCCAGAACCTGCAGTCTATCACAAGGGTCGATTTTCCCGATTTTGAAGTGCTGGGTGGTCCTTTTCAGGGACAGAGCAGCAATATTTCCATCAGTGGCAATAAGATGGTACGCTCATCGACGATCACCCACAGTTATATTCTTAAACCCAGGAAAACCGGAAAGCTGACCATCCCGCCTGCCTCAGCACGTGACGCAGCCGGCAATACCTATGAGTCGAACAGCGTCACCATCGAAGTCGTAGACGGCAGCCTTGCCCCAGCGCACCAGGCTCAGCCTGTTGATCCTTTCGATGATCCCTTCGTGGCGATGATGCGTCGCAGGCAGCAGGCCTACAATGCCGCCCGCCAGCAAAGACAACAGCAACATCAGCAGCCACAGGCACAGCAGCCGGGCAAAGAACAGGATATCAGCAGGGACCTCTTTATCAAGGTGTCAGTAGATAAACAAAAAGCCTACATCGGTGAACAGATCACTGCTAACTACAAGCTCTACGCGCGTATTCCAATGAACGTGGGCATCTCCAAACTGCCCTCTCTGAATGGCTTCTGGACGCAGGATTTTGAAATCGCTAAAGGCAATGTGCGCCCCACAGAAGAAATTGTCAACGGGCAACGCTACCAGGTTTTCCTGCTGAAGAAATCGGCCCTGTTCCCTCAGCAAACGGGTAAGCTGACTTTGGATCCTGCAGAGGCAGAAGGCACTGCACGTATCGTCACTCAGGTGCGCCAGCGCAATCCTTTCGGCAGTCTCTTCGACGATCCTTTTTTCAATTCCATGGGCAGTCTGCTGATGAGCGACCCGTTCTTCGATGATGATTTCTTCAGCACTGCCGCCTACCGTGATATACCTGTTCATCTAAAAAGTAAGCCTCTGACCATCGAAGTGCTGCCACTTCCGGAACAGGGAAAGCCGGAGAATTTTACCGGCGCAGTCGGAGATTTCAGGATATCCTCAAGGCTGGATAAAAATACCCTTACAACGGATGATGCACTCACCTATACAGTGACGATCACCGGATCCGGAAACCTGAAATTATTTGAGGTGCCGAAGCTGGATCTGCCCAACGGCCTTACCAGTTATGATCCTCTCGTCATCGATACGGTTACGGGCAGAACATCAACTATCTCAGGTTCCAAAATTATTACCTGGTCCATTTCGCCAAATATCGCGGGCGACTATACCATACCTCCTGTTGCCTTCAGCTTCTATAATCCCCAATCCGGCACTTATTCTACCCTCATGACGGAGCCGCAGCAGATCAAGGTGTCCAAAGGCCGGAGCTACGAACCGGTGGTTGCCCAAAAAGAAAAGCTGACTGATTTGCATCCGATTGCCAGCACACCATTCGCAAAATTCAATTTACAAGGTACGCCCTTACTATTTACAGCTACGTATTGGTCGCTGTATGCATTGCCCTTGCTGGCTTTTGCAGGATTTTTATTCTGGAAGCGCAGGGAGGATGAGCTGACCAGGGATACAGTGAAATTGAGGAACCGGAGAGCTAACAAGATCGCAATCCGTCGACTGAAGAATGCCGAGCGATTATTGCAGCAACAGTCGAAAGGTTTCTACGAGGAGGTCTCTAAAGCGATCTGGTTGTATATTAGCGATAAACTAAACATTCCTCTTTCGTCACTTTCGAGGGAAAGAGCGTATGAAGCTCTGGCTGCACGCAACGTGCCCCAGTCGCTGATAGATAGGGTAGACCAGACCATCACAGAATGTGAGACTGCCCTTTACGCACCCGGTGCCGGTTCGCAGCAAATGCAACACACCTACCAGGAAGCAGTGACGATGATCAGTAAGCTGGAGGAGTGCGTCAAAGCATGAAGAGATTCTTACTACTCATCTTAATCATCGTTTCAGGCACAGGGGGCTTCGCGCAGATCCCTTTCAATGCCTTGTGGCAGAAAGCCAATGAGCATTACAGCCAGGGACGTTACGACAGCGCAGCACACTATTATGAACAGCTCGCCAAACGGCAGCCGGAGCACGCAGAGGTGTATTACAACCTTGGGAATACCTACTACAGGCTGAACCAGGTGGGTCCTGCCGTTCTGAATTACGAGCGGGCACTGGTGATCGATCCCGGTTATAGCGAGGCAAGGGATAATCTTGTGCTGACCCAGAGCCGGATCAGTAACAGGATAGTGGAACTTCAGGAGATCTTTTTTATGCAGTGGTGGAAGACCCTCACCCGTCCCAGTCTGGCTTCCTTCTGGGCTGTTGCCGCTTTGGTTTTTTTCCTGCTTACACTGGCAGTGCTTTTCCAGCGACGCTGGGGGCGCGGTCGGACTGTGCCTTTACAGATAGCTTTTACAACCGGTATGCTGTTCCTTTGCGCCCTTTCCCTGGCTTGGGTGGCAGCCCGGCACCAGGTAGAAAGAAGCCGCGCTGTAGTAATGGTACAGGATGCTCCCCTAAGAGCAGAACCTGGTTCGGGGAAGAACCTCAGTCTGATTCCCGAGGGAACTGTTGTAAAGAAGGGCCGCGAAGAATCCGGTTGGGTGTTGGTGCGGCTGCCAGATGGAAGGAAAGGTTGGATGCAGACGGCTATCATTGAAGAAATCTGATGCTTTTAGTCTAAGATCGTCACGAACTATGCGTACCTACTGGATCAGAACTCCGGACTGGCTACCGAGGTTTTTCCCGGGCAATCTGATCTGGCGCATGCCGGAAACTGAAAGGGCGGTCTACCTGACGTTCGACGACGGTCCGCACCCGCAGGCCACCCCGTTTGTACTGGATCAATTAATGCAATTTCAGGCTAAGGCAAGTTTCTTTTGTATTGGTAAGAATGTCGTTCAGCATCCGGATATCTATCAGCGAATACTTGAAGAAGGTCACTTGGCAGGCAACCATACAAACAACCACCTGAATGGCTGGCATACCGATAACCACGTCTATCTCGCAGATATCTACCGGGCAGCCGGTGTGATTGAGAGCCGTAGTTTCCGTCCGCCTTATGGCCGGATGCTTTTTTCGCAGGTGCGGCGCCTGTCACGTGCCCGCCGTCCATGGAAGATATATATGTGGGATGTGCTAAGCGGCGATTTTGATACGACCATCACACCGGAGGAATGTCTTTCGAACGTTTTGCAAAACATCCGTCCCGGTTCTATAGTTGTCTTCCACGATAGCGCTAAAGCCTGGGAGCGACTTCGCTACACACTGCCGGAGGTACTGCGTTTCTGTCAGGAGAAAGGCTGGGAGCTGAGGAAGCTGCCGGGGTAGTTTGTGTTTTTGTTCCCAGACGCGACGACTGGTTTGAATAGCTGACCAACAAGTCCCTCCTGTTCTCCTTGAAATAGTTGAGCGCTGAAGGGGGGCTTAACTGAAATAAATAACGGGGAAAGGAGACAACTCCGATTCACGCGGAATTATGGAGATATAAATGAAGCTGCAACCTATAACTGGTATGACGGGAACGACAGCCTTGTTCATTCTGGTAAAGATCTAACAATCACTCCCGATTTAGAAAGTCAATTCAAGCTTGAGGTAATAGTTGCTTTAGATGGATTTAAGAGTTATGATCAAATAACTGTTGATATAAAAAGGAATTTCATCAGTTCAATATGTCCTAGTCCAACCAATGCCTATTTTACCGTGTCATAAAATCTTGAAAATGCTTCATCAGCCTACGTTATGTTTACTAATGGACAATCGGTGAATAATTACATTTTAGATGTTGCTCATTCACAGAAGCAGATCAATGTTGGTACTTTACCAGGAACCTATCAGGTAATATTAATTTGTGATGGGCAGATTTCCGACACAAAAAACATATCAATCTATTGGATTATGAGATTCGCATTTTTACTGTTTGGTTTGATTTTCTTTCAAACTCAGGAAGCAAGGACTCAAACTCTTGGTGCTTCAAGTTTAATTTACGAAACGGGTGATTCAATCATTTTGAAAGCTATAGCCCATTTCAGCTACCCTGAAGGTTGTTGCCCTGCGATGGTTGCCCATGAGATAGATCCGGGAACGGATACAATTGACGTGAAGCTGTACTATGAAGTTAATATGTGTGTATTGGGTAGTTGTTACACTACACCTGAACACATATTTGTTGGAGTGATTCCTCCAAATACAAAAGCTGCTGTCAGACTGTATCCAATGGAGATTTATTGGGTAGATTCAAATGTGTATGATACGACCTTTATGCCGCAATTAGTCTGGACGATCCCATTTAGTTGGGTTAATAACATTGGAAGGGAAGCTGAAACAGAAGCGGAAGCAATGACTGTATATCCTAATCCAGCAGACAAGCACATTCTGTTATCATTTCCCGACATGGACGATTGGTCGATCATTTTTACTGATAATCTTGGACGAACTTCTCTGAAGCACTCAGTTGAAAGAGGGAAGGAAGCTCACATAGATATTGGAAGCCTGCCGCCAGGTATTTACTTTGTTACCTGCAAATCAAAGAAAATGTCCCTAAAAAGAAAAATCGTCAAATACTAAATATTCTGACATTTGGTATGTAAAAACTTTAATCAAGGTCTTCCTCGATTTTGGTACGGAGAGAGCCAACCAAATGGTCGAGAAACTTTGTTGTCGAATATTTTCTGAACTTGATTTCGAGGTATCGTCGATACAAGTCCCCGACTTGAATATTGAAGAGCTTTTCAAGGGCTTTTGAAATCTCCGCTATCTCTATTCGACCACCGTTGATGCTACCAGCTGAGTATAGCCCGTATATCAGTTCTACAAGGGCAACTTTAGAGTCAGTCCAGCGAAGATTAGTTTCTGGGGAATCAACTTGTGTTATGAGGCCGGGATTTTCAAGCTCATGAATACGTTGGACAATATGCTTACCGAGCTTTTCATATGCAAGCAGCTCTGCAGCCTTTTGCCCCCAGAGGGTGCAAAAAAGTGGATCCACGAGGTAGGCATGGGGCTCATAGATTAATTTGAGATTTGCTTTTTGGCGTGTAAAGTATTTTCGATCCAGAGTATTATTGCCAGAGCGATAATATTGAACGAATTGCTGGTTTTCGTCGGCGAATTGAGAAATGGTTTCCAGTTGAGATTGATAGAAGG
>JAEYQO010000091.1 GCA_023409975.1 Bacteroidota bacterium
GATTCACACCGCTGAAAGGTGACTCATCCCAGAAGCTATAGCTGGATGGTTGGCCATTAGCCATGACAGTTCCCAGATCGCTGAAGTTGCGACCATCCTTACTGCGCTGTACGATGAAGTAGTCACCTGCAGCCTCAGACGAGGTAGCCCAGTCGACACGGTTGCGTGAGCCAACATTGGTGGCTGAAATTTCTGTCAAATCGACCGCCAATGGAGTTCCACTCACCTGCACTTCAAACGGACCTTCTGCACTCAGGAACCCGTATACACGAACATAGTAGGTACCAGCGGGCAGGTTGTTGAGCGTCGCTGTCTCCATACCAATGGCTGGTTGATCCTGGCAATCAAGAGATGTAAAGGAACCACAGGTACCATCAAACACTTCCAGTACAACATCTCCTACCGTATTCGTAGCAGTGACGGTAACATTTCCCTGAGAACCTGTGTTGAAATAGTACCAGACATCATTAGCGTAGTTTGTCGAAGTGGCACAGGAACCGGAAGGCATCGACTCAGAGGCCCCTGCCGTAGTGCCGGTAAATGGCTGACCACTGCTGATGTTGATCGCATTCACGCAGGAATCATTAACCGGGCGGGTGTTGAAGCTATAGACCACCCAGGCAGAATACCCATTTGTGGTACCACAGTTACTACGCACATGTAGGTAATAGGTTGTCGTCGGGGACAATCCAGTCACGGTCGGAGGTGTAGCCGATGCACTTGTCTGAATAGTAGTAGAAACATTAGGAGCTGGCGAAGGATCCGTATCCACCGCATATTCGTAGCCGGAAGACGCACCGACAACTGCATTCCAGGTTACGTCCGCTGTCGTACTGGTCAAATTCGTAACAGCGAGTCCACCCGGAGCAATACAGGCAGGAGCCTGCTCAACATTGATGTCATCGATCAGGATATCATTGTGGAATGCAGAGGACACACTCGATTCCTCATTAACAATAAAACGAATCTGGATCATATTACTGCTTAGGCCTGTAAGAACAGCAGTCCTCTCATCCCAGGCGGAACCCAGATTACCTTTTACAGAATCAATAGTAATCCAACTAGTGCCATCCAACACCTGTACGATAAACTCATTATTAGCAGCCGAATTGGTATTATTACTATAGAGGTAGTACCGTAACCAGGGTGAAGTGAGCCCTGAGATGTCAATCAACGGTGTTGTTAACGTTGTTCCGGAATTGTTTGGCGTTGAACCGTCTACCCAGGCATAGTTACCACTGTTACCGGTATGATCACCTGCGTTACCGGCGTCATATCCTGCACTAGTGGAGAACTTCCATTCTTCTAAGCCAGTGTTACTCCAGCAGGAAGGCGTAGTTGTGCCATCAAAACTTTCTACAAATGGTGCAGCAACCGATGCGCAAGGTGTTGTGAAAGTAGCCTGTGTCCAGTAGCTGCTGTCTGTAGAGGAACAAAGCGCTCTGACCCAGAAACTATAATCTGTGGTTGCAGTAAGGCCGCTAATGTTTGCGACTGTATCACCAGCAGGTTCAGTACCTGAACTTATCGGGGTTCCGGAAGGACCATTACCCTGCGGAAACACTCTCCACTCATATCCATTTGCAGGATTCGAAACACTGGAATTCCAATCAACTACAGCAGACGTTGCAGTTGATGTAAGTACCACAGGCATTACAGAAATACAGGTAGGTGCCTCAACGATAGCGATATCATCCAGCCCGTGATCTCCTCCGAAGCCAGTGCCACGAATTGCGGTAAACTTGACCTGAATGGTTCCTGTATAGCCGCTCAGCACAACCGAGCGTTTCATCCAGGGATCAGACTGTGCGGCCTGTTGCTGACCAACAAGGGAATCTACAGGGTTCCAGTTGATACCATCATCAGATACACTGATCACCAACCTGTCAAAATCCGGTCCCCACATGTGGTAATAGAACTCAAGCTGAGGTGTCGTCAGCGCTGTCACGTCCACCTCAGGGGTGATCAGGTCCGCAACAGAGCCTGTAGAACCAGAAGAAGCTTCTGTGTAGAAGAAGTTACTCCCACTGTAAGCTGAGCCTGGACCCGTGTTAGTTGATGGAGTATTCGAAGCAGACACATTCCAGCGATACAAAGAAGTTGTGGCTGATGGATCTGCTGTCCAGCAGGCACTTACAGTAGCGTTAGTATTCGGCGTCTGTACTTCCACATCATGGAAATAGGGAGCTGTATACGGTGCGCAAGGTGTAAGGAAATTGACACCTACCCAGCTACTGGTATCACCAGGAGTACAAATCGCACGCACATAAAAACTGTAATCCGTAACTCCGGAGAGTCCGGTTATGTTGGCTATTGTATCACCTGCAGCCTCAATTCCGGAAACAATGGCAGTACCCAGGGGACCGTTGCCTGCTGTAAAAACCCTCCATTCATACCCGAGGGCAGGACCTGAAGTGCTCTGTCCCCACTCAACTTCTGCAGTAGAGAAGGTTATACTGTTCACCGAAGGCACTCCCGGTGTGAGACAGGTGGGAGGCGGAACGATGTTTACCCGGTAGTCCTCTGTTTCACCATAAGTATAAGTACCACATGGATTGATGTTCGCAGAAGACGTTGTACGTTCATACACTACACGCATTCCTGTAATACCCAGCATAGCTGTAGCAGGGACGTTGATATTCCCGACCTCCACCTGACCAGGAGCACCAGATGATGTAACGGGAGTGGTGTAAAATACATCCTCACCGGTATCATCGAAATCACCATCCTGATTGAAATCAATATAGACAGCTGCTAGTGAAGTCGACGAAGATCCACAGGTACCTAGTGTAAGTGTAATGGGTACTGTAGTATTCTGAGGAAGGTTCGGAGGTGTCTGGTTCGTGTAATCATTATACATGAGGGTACCCGTTGAACAATCCGTAACGTTGTTCAACAAACCGACCGACACACCCCAGATTTCTTCATTCGAAGCACTGGTAGCATTTGATGTGCAATAGCAATCATAGAATGGACTCATCGCGACAGTTAGAGGAGCGGAAACATCAGAAAAGCCGCCGTTGATACAGGTTACCTGCGCACGGTAATCTGTGGTTTGAGTTTGTCCGGTAACAGTGTAATTAGGCGTAGTAGCGTTTGCGATAGGCAGCCATTGGAAGGCCCCCATATCGAAATATTCCCACTGGATACTAATACCCTGCCCTATGGTATAACCGCTTAGAGACAATACAAAGCTTTCATTAAGACACACAGAGGCCGGCCCTGTGGCTGTGCCCGCAACAGGAAAACCAATACAGGCTGGAATAGAAAACTCATAGGCTCCAATATCTGGTGTTGTCGCGCTTCTGGGATTATTCAATACATCAATGGTAATACCTACAGGCACTCCCTGATCATCGATATTTCCGTTTGTGGGCGTCAGATCGCCGACAGGCAAACCAGCAAATCCGGGGGATTCCTCAAAAGATGCAGTATCATTCCCGGTAGCTGATTGCCAGGCTGCCAGCGTAGTATGATTAGTTCCCGCATCTCTGCCTATGTAATTAGTACCGGAGCCGGCGATATAATAAACATTATTATCAGCCGACCAGCTGGTGGAAGAAGTATTAAAGTATACGCCGTGATTGGTACCGGTGCCACCTCTGATATTATAAACGATATTGTTTCTGAACTCAATACCACTCGCACTTGTTGTTTGATACAACCCACGTGCAATACCGGAACCTGTATAACCTGCATCGTCGATAGAAATTGAATTATGCAGATAATGCACGTTATTGGAACCAGCGTTGTACATAGCGTAGATAGTACCGCCTCCGTTAAGCGCATACAATAAGTTATTGTCCACGATAGTCTCATCACCTGCGGCAGCATCTGAACTTGTTATATAGATACCATAAAGCAAAGATGTACTCATAGAATTTCCCGTAAACGCGTCGTGAATCCGGTTACGTGAAATCCGGTTATCGACCGGAGTACCTGTTTGGTAAATCCCATAAAAAGAACTTACGAGGGAACGTGTTGTTCGGTGAACATCATTAGCTTCCAGGAGCAGTCGGGTATTGTCGTTTGAGTAGATCCCATAGAGATAAAAATTGCTGACCTCATTGTTTGAAACCACGTTATCGATGGTAGTGTGAATAGTGATGCCATAATACCCGCCGTTAACTGTATTTCCATCAATGAGGTTTCCGTTGGAATTACTGCCCGCAGACGTAGCGGAAGAAGTAGATCCCGAGAGAGTAATTCCTGCGTATTGGGAACCAGTAGCGGCGGTGTCTACATTAACGACACAATTAAGTATAGAATTAGAATCCGCGCTATTGGTAAGCACAATACCAAAACCATACGTTCCTGTTGACGTAACAACAAGACTATCGACCGTCAAATGATCTGTTCCATCAAGTGTAAGGATTCCACGATCCCCTGAATTGGTATTATTGAAGGTTAGCTCCTCGCCATTCCCATTGATCGTGATGGTGTTTGTAGAACTTGTATTGCCAATCTGAGGAATGGTTACCTTTTCAACATAGGGCCCACTACCAGGGACTACATCGATGACTATGGGACCGCCGATACCGCAGGCCATGGCTGCTACTGCATCGCTAAACGAAGCAAAATTGTTCCCACTGGTAGGCTGTGCAGAATTGATCGTATAGTTACCACCTGCCAGATAGGGATTCAGACTTATTAATACAGAATCCGAATAAACTGTTTGTCCGCTACAGGTCACCGCAGCGCGATAATAACTGGCAACCGTTGGGGAAACAGTAGCAAACGGAGAACTTAACGGAGCAGTCGCGGCCGTCCAGGGGCCATTAGGAGAGGTAGATTCTTCCCAAACATATGTTTGTCCCGAACCGAATGAATTACCCGTCAAACTTAGCTGGACAGGAGTGCCGATACAAATACCGGACGATGGGGAGGCGCTGGCACTACCTGCTACAGGAGGTGTAGTACATGGGGCGGTGGTATAATACACTTCCACCCTGGAAATACTTCCGGAAGCACCGTCAGCCACTCCCCAGTAATTCGGAGCCGGGCCGGTATTAATATCTCCCTGGTAACCAAGTCGATTAATATTCACAGTAAACCCGGCAATAGTGGAAGTGTGAACGGCACTTGAGGTATAAGAATTAGCCGTTCCCGCTGTACCCAGGATACCGATAGTATCTCCCGCAGCTACCTGAATATTAACGCTCTGGATAACTCCATTCGGAGCGCCGTTGATATAGGTAAGTGTGGTGAAGTTGGTACTGCCGCTTGTCGAAACCGGAAAAGGATCGTGGCACTTCATCACATGAATGTACTGTGCGCCGGTCCCCGCTTCAGACGGGACCCTCAAACCAGTAATGGTAAAACTCGTAGGAGCGACAAACCAAAATCCTCTCGCCATTGCAGAATAAACTGAATTGTGCGGAGGCATTGGCATCATCGTCTGCGCATTAAGGCTCATGCCGAATAACAACAGCGGAACCAAAAGCGCAATGCTTTTGTAAATTTTCTTCATGGTTAAGAATTTACGCCTACTCTGAATAGGTTTTCGGCTTCCCCTTTTTTTGTCAGTTCCCCATTCCCTTTTCCAACCGACAATCGTTAAAAGAAGCAGAAGTCCCTGCAACGTGTCATTACATCAATTTAAACCAACACACGCGCAACCCAAGTGCTGGAAAAACATTTTTCTGAGGACAAAATGAAAGGAATTGCAAGCCAGCGACTTAAAGTATATTCACATAACTTCAAGGCTATATATTTTCGCCAACTTATTGATAATCAACATTAATTCGGCGTTAAAGCACGCTAAATATGCGATTAAAGCCTGCAAAAATCAACTGGCCGCATGGAAGAGTGAGGCAATATAAATGTCTGTACTTTAATTCAGCCGAAAACAGTAAAAGATGTAGATACCTGTGAAATATTGCAACCGGTGTTTCCTGAATGTCGTCAGGTAGCCGGCAGGTGAGAAGCGAAGGTGACTAGTTGAAAATAAAAAAGCCGACCTGAGAACAGGCCAGCCCCTATAAACCCTATCAGATGCTAAAATACAGCATTGACTGAAATGTCCAAGCAGTTTTGTCATTTTTTTTTGACCGAAAACGCAATATATTGCTCTTCCACCTGAATTTCAGCAACTTATGCACTAAACTTTCGAGAAGGCTGACTAGCGGATCAGGGTAACCTCACCCTTATAGGCCTGGTGTTCACGATAATAGCCGTTATCAAACCAAACCTGAAGCTGGTAGAAATAAGTGCCCATCTCAACAGGGTGACCATTAAAGGTACCATCCCAGCCCATTTTAGGATCAGTAGTGGTGAAGATCAGGCTTCCCCAACGGTCATAGATCTTCAGGTCAATAGACTTGACGTGCTGACCGCCGATCAACACCAGCCTGTCATTCAGACCATCGCCATTTGGCGTAAATGCCGTCGGCAAACTGAAATTTCTATTCAGTTCCGGAGCTGGAGGCTGAGGAGGCAGGTTTGCAAAATTGGCTATAACTGTATCCGGTCCGCCAAAACTATAGCTCACACCAGGATCCGACGTCGAGGGGCTGAAAAAACCGGTTAAATTTCTATTCTCCCAACTTACGAAACCCTCTCCTACGGCAGATAACCCAAGCAATGAATAGGCATATCGTCTGTTGAGTTTCAGGGTAGCAGGATAGGACGCTAGTATGGTGTTTTCCAGCCTGATGCTACCCGCTCCTGCCGGATTGACAATAAATGTTACGTCTACGGTATCTGTCTCAAAATGCGCTACGACAGTATCAGACTCCTGAAACTGAAAACTGATATTCCGTTCTGTTGCAGAAGGGCTGAAGCTGCTGCTTGTTCGCAACCTGGTCCAGGTAATAAAATCCCAATATGGTGCCGGTTGGGCCTTCAGGGAATATGTATAACGACGATCGAGCTTCACAGTATATGGATAACCCGGGATAGGTGTATTATCCAGTTCCAATGTGCCCATGCCCGGAGGTGTTACGTCGAAAGTGACGTATAGCGAATCAGGATTGTAATATCGAAAGAAAGCCACCACAGAGTCCTTCTTATTGAATTTGAAATCCGCTGCAGCAGTTAAACTATCCGGTTGAAAGCTATTGGAGGCCTCATAGTGTTCCCAATGGTCAAATAACCAGTAGGGGCCTGCCGGCACCGCTGTCAACTGAAGGGTCGTATCGGCTGCCATGATCTTCGACCATACGTAGGGACTCAATGTCTGGCTTCCCATCATAACAGTTCCGCCACCAGGCGGATCAACATTCACTGAAAGTTTTTGAGGATAGAGGTTCATACAGGTATCCAGTTTTTGAGCGATAACAGCACACCGGTTAACGATCTGGTCCCTGGCAAACTGAACGTTCGTCTGCCAATCAACAAAATTTGCCCCCCAACGCGTGCATTGTCGCTGCATTTCCGGTAAAATCAGGTTATAAATCGAATCAAAATGCGGTAGCATATTATCGCAGTTCAATGGACCGTTCAACATCTCTATGAAGACATCCCTGTAAAACTGATCAAACTCTGCATTGTTCATTAAACGCGCCAGCATATCCGTATGCTTGATAGTGCTGTTGTTCTGAAACAGACTGAAAGGCTGACAGGGATCGTTCTGAAAGGTCACAGTTCCCATTCCTGTATAGTTCTGCCCCAGCGCAAGGATATTATCCTGATCCCAGAGGGCATACCTCCATTTCACACCCTGACCACTCCGGCCACGCCACCACATGGTATTCCAGTTAAGCCAGTCGGTGTTTACCAGCCAGGTGTTGATGATAAAGTACTGAATAAAGCTCTCAACGTTCAGAAAATTCCTGACATGCTCATAATTGGCCTGGACCGCCATGTTATTCGCCATGATAAAATTGTACAGATTCACCCAACCCGTATCACTACCGGCTTCAACATTCAATCCGCCCCAGTACCGAAGTATGTCTACCTTATTTTTCGACTGTCCATAGTAGTATTCCGCGTAGTCCTCATCTACCCGCTCCCGAACCTCATATAGCCCCCAGTACTGACCATTCACAAACAGAATGGCGGGCTCGTAGTTACGTGCATCCATCTCAAGATCGTATTTAATGGCCAGCGACTGACAGAACGCATCCCGCATGTGCGCAGCAGGAGACGGACCGCCATCAAAATTGTCCGAGCCCGCTGCTTTCAGGATCATTACGTTAAACTCATCGCGGGACGAGGTACTGAATATTTTGTGACTCATGGAATGGTCATATCCTAACTGGTCGCGGGCATGAAAGCGAAGACCTTTCTGAGGAAAAGCCCAGCTATCATTTCCATGCCTCCTCATAATACCCTCCATCTCAAACTTCAACTGCTTGTTTTTATCGAAGTATTCTATAGATGTCTGAAAATCATTGGTGGCACCCACGTTTCCCAAAGTAGCGTTATAAGCCCCGCAGACAGAGATAATGTTGACCGTCGTCACTTCGTTGATGAAGTAGGTATTGGTCTCTGTAAAGCTTGGCAGAATCAAAGGATCAGAACTATACGCTTTCGCACGGATGACAGTGGTAGCATTTACAGGAATTGGCGCAGAATAGGTAGCTGAGGCATTTGTAGGGGTACTCCCGTCCAGTGTATAATGGATCGTTACATTAGGATCAGGACTGGAAAGAGTCACCATCTGTGCAGCAGGATAATTACCCGCTGGAATGCTCATGACCGGCCGCGTGGCATAGCCTGTACGGGGATTGGCATTGGCTGTATTCGGCGTTGGATTACTAAACAATGACCAGGATGATGAACCATCCGTTGTCCTGCCCCTGGAATGATCTGCCTGCATCGGAACCAGTTGAACGGAGTCGACAATTGTCCCACCCGGATCTGAAATCACAAAGTACTCACCGTTTGTCTGTGTCAGCTTAAAACTCGGGTGGAGCTGTCCGCCAGTCACCACCCCGCGGTCGCTGCAGTAAACCATCAATCTCCCTGTTGCAGCGATAGTAACACCAGCGGGTATCTGCCATTTCTGAGGATCCAGCTTATCATCACTCAGCCAGAACCCCGAAAGATTCTGTGGTGAGGCGCCTGGATTGTAAAGCTCGACCCAGTCTTCCCGCTCCCCGTAAAAATCAAGAGTGGTAGAAACATTACTGCATGAATATTCATTGATCACTACCTGAGACAGGGCAACATTGCAAAGGCACAGGAAACCAATTATATAAAACCACCGCATAAAAGCATGTTATTAATGAACCAAATATAATATTCAGCTACAGAAGAATGATTATTTATTTCATATAGACGGATATGCCGGGCTTAGAGTTAGATGCCGGGGTCAGATTTTTCAGGAAGGATCGCGGCTGGCGACTCGCTCCCTTCACAATTCCGACCGGCAATTCAGACATATAACAAAAAATACCTTGACAGTCATTAACTTTAGGAGAATTTAGATGTCTAAAAGAATGAAACGGCTGATCCTTACACTGTTCTTATTAGCGGGTCTTTACAGCACCCGGGCACAGACCCTTACGCAAACGAACCTGCCCATCGTTATCATCAGCCACAGCGGCACCGTAAGTAATAATCAGATACCCGCCACTATGGTGCTGATCAATAACAGTACAGGGCTGAACGCGCCAGGGGATGCTCCATATTACCAGGGTCAGATCGGTTTTCGCACCCGGGGAGGTGCCGCTCATCCAAAGAAATCTTACAATGTGGAAACCTGGACACATGTAATCGAACAAAGTCTGGACACATCGTTACTGGATATGCCTTCAGAAAATGACTGGGTACTCCTTGCGTGCTACACAGACCGATCACTGATTCGTGATCTTATCGGGTTTCATCTTTTCACCCAAATGGGATATTATGCTCCGCGAATGCGCCTTGTCGAATTGATCATCAACAATAATTACGAGGGTGTTTATCTTTTCGGCGAAAGGATTAAGCGGGACAACGAACGCGTAGATATCGCCACATTGAATAATGTGGATAATGCAGGTCTGGAGCTAACTGGCGGGTATATTTTCAAGATCGACAATTCCAATGACGACTATTGGACGAGCAGCTTCCCCCCACCCTACGGCATCAGTGGACAGGATATAAAATTCCGTTTTGAAGAGCCTGAGGATAACGAGATTACCCCGGTTCAGAAAAACTACATCAAGAGCTATACCGATAGTTTTGAAACGGCACTGAATGGCAGCAATTTTCAGGACACGCTGGATGGATGGCGCCGGCATGCGGGCCATAATTCATTCGAAGATTATTTCGTCCTCAACGAGATACTTAAAAGCCGTGACGCCTACAGGCAGTCAACTTTCATTCACAAGGATAAAGGCAAGAAACTACGCGCGGGGCCACCCTGGGACCTTGAACTTTCCCTATACAATACAACCGACTGCAGTGCATCGCAGGACGTCGGCTGGGCCTATCAGTACGGACTATCCTGTAATACTTCTACATATCTTCCTCCCTTCTGGTGGGAGCGACTGGCGCAGGACACCCTGTTCATCAGGGAAGCCAGTTGCAAGTACACTCATTACAGACAGTCATTTCTGGAAACAAATTCACTTTTTGGTTTCATAGACAGCCTCACGGCCCTTCTGAATCAGGAACAGGCTCAACAACGTAATTTTCAAAGATGGCCGATATTCGGCACACCACTGGTGAATGAGCCTCTGCCGATGGCCGCAGATCATTCAGAAGAAGTGACAGCGATCAAGGATTTTCTGACGCGCAGGTTGCAGTTTCTCGATGGTCAATGGTACACACCTGGTTGCATCCTGAAGGTGGCATCCGAACCAGAACAGTGGAACACAAGGGTTTATCCAAATCCATTCGGTGATTTGTTGCACCTGGAGTTTGAAATGAAACACGCCGGGACGGTCCATTCAAACATCATCGATGTAACGGGTAGAGTTGTCGCAGCGGTAACTCAGGAATCAAAACCTGCCGGGCCGCTGCAGTTACTATTCCAAACCAGACATCTTAAAGCGGGTGTTTATTTTGTTAACCTGACTTTGGACGGAATACATCAGGGGAACTGGAAGCTGATCAAGCTTTAAGGGACTACTTTACTTCCTCATAGTCTATATAGTCCCCTTCCTTTGAATTGTTCTTTGTCTCCCGGGGTGGTGCCTGCTGCCGCTGTGACTCCTCCATCTGACGCTGCATCTGACGGAGACGGTCCTGAGCCATCCTGGAAATCTGTAGGAAAGGAAATATGAACCGGAAGATAAACCGGAACACAAAAAAGATTATTACAGACCAGATAAGTATTCTCAGTAACATATCAACAAAGATAAGGATTGAGATGGGGGCATGAGGTTAAAAAGACGTTAGTATTTGACGGGGACCATCTGCATGAGACCTCGATCCGCTGCAACTGATTCTGAACCAGCATAGCTATGGCGCGGCAGGCAGCAGAACTGTGAATACAGAGCCCCGGCCTTCTTCACTCGTTACTTTGATAGACCCATTGTTTTTTTCAAGAAACTCCATAATGAGCGTCAAACCCAGTCCCACGCCAGACTCACCTGCAGTCCCTTTTGAGATGGTTTTTTCATGAGGGTTGAAAAGCGACCGGCGCTTCTCTTCCGACATACCTACCCCCTGGTCCTCCACTGAAAAGATGATGCGATCATTTTGACCGAATGCCTCCAGTGTAACCTCCTTATGCTCCGGAGAGAACTTTATGGCATTCGCTACAAGGTTTCTCACCACAAACTCGAGCTGGTTCTTATTGAACCATACGTACAGGTCCTCGGTAATCTTGTTGTTCAATCTGATAGACTTATCCTGGGCCATGATACCATAAAGTTCCAGCGTCGACTCAGTAACCTGCTTCAGGTTTACCCGTTCCGGCCTGGGTGCTTCCTGTTTCATCTGACTCGAACCCCACATTAGCAGATTATCTAGCGTCGCCAGCGTGGCAGTGGTGGAGAGACGTAATTGGGTGTTCACCTCTTTCTTTTCTTCTTCCGTTAGCACATCGCTCTCTACGAGGTCCAGAATAGCGAGAATCCTCGTAAATGGCCCTCTCAGATCGTGACTGATGACGGAGAACAGTTTATCCTTTACCAGATTCAATTCTTCCAGAGACGCTTTCTGATCTCTTAGGTAGCGATTCTTCTTTCTGATCTGTCGCAACGAGTAAACGACATAGATCGTAAAAGTGATGCCGAGGAAAGTCAGCAATAACAACCCGTTCCGCTGAATGGTGGTCAGTTTGTTTCGCGACTCCAGAGCATTGATCTTTAATTCCCGGTCTTCCAGATCGAGTGCGATCTTGGTTCGTTCAACTGCAGCATCATTTTTTGAGGCACCAACCATATTTCTGGCAGCTAGAATCGTATCCAGCATGCCGGCGGCCTTCTCGTACTGACCGTCCTTGTAATAGGTCTTCTGCAGGGTCTGCAGATTCTCAAACAAAAGGTCGTGGTCCTCGATTGCATTTGCACCTTCAAGTCCCAGTGTCGCAAAATAAAGAGCAGAGTCAGTTTCTCCCTTATGGTATTTCAGGGCGGCCAGTGCGGAATAAACACCTGTTAGTCCCAGAGGGAATTTCGTCTTTTTGTATAGGTGCAGCGCTTTCTGAAGATAGTATTCGGAAGAATCAAGCCTTCTGTCGTACCTGTGAACGTTGCCAAGGTTGAGATATACCTCTGCCAGATTAGGCAGATGCTCCAGTTCCTCACTCAAAGTCTTTGCCCGATATAGCGCCTCAAAAGCAGGTTTCGATTTATTCTGCTTACCATAAAGCATCCCGATATTGGTCAGGACACCCATTGCCATTCGCTTATTGCCGTTATTTTCCGCGTATCTCAGTGACAGGTTCTGATACTGAATGGCCCTGTCAAAGTCCTTCACCTGACCGTGTATAAGCCCGATCTTATAATAGATTTCTGCGAGCCCCGCTTCGTCGTTCTTCCGCTGGTACACCTTCAGCACCCGGAGAAACCAGCCTAAGGCCTGTGAGGAATTATTCTGTAAACCCTCGTTGACCCCAAGCACTGTCATGCTCAAGAGAATACCGCTGGTATCATTGATGGCTCTTGAAAAATTCAGCGCTTCGAAATAATAGCTGTTCGCTTTTTCATACCTGCCCAACTTCATTTCGTTGGTCCCCAGGAGATGCGCTGCATAAGCCTGTCCACGGTGAAATTCGAGGCGCCTGGCAGCATCATAGGCAACACTGACATAGTATAACGCACTGTCCCGTTTCTGACCTGCGATCTGCATCGCATAGTCCAGCAATGCGCTTACTGCCGCGGTATCCTCTGGAGGCAATATTGCCCTGGCCGGTAATTCCTGCTGTGCACCCGCTTTAATGCAAAGAAACAGGCAAAGCGTCAGCTTTATGTACTTCATGATTTCGGAAAAATCCGCAGCAAGTTAATAAACATCTTGTTGTAAGTTAATGATTGATGGTCGCTTCGCATTCGTCAGGTGCTAGTCCTCAGTGTATTAACCAACACTACCATGGCTCATAAACATAGTAAATCAGGCCTTGCATATTGTAGCAGAACCTTCGTGCAGGCGCGGCATCGCAAAGACCCCTGAGCTTGAAGTTTATTCAGAGCTTGTAGAAGGGAAGGGCAAAAAGAATGCTCTTTTTTTCATCCTGAGCGATCCCGAGGGGAGTTTATCCTTAGATTATCGAGAGAAGTCGAAGGGCTGAACCTGATGGTCTCACCACGGTATCATCAGCAAGTCATCACGGAGTCACCACGGAGTCATCACGGAGTCATCCCCATTCTCGTTCGCCCAGACGGTTGGTGTATAAGCCGAATATGTTACCAAAAAACGGCTCTGCATTATTTGTGCCACAAATTTTCTTTCCGCTACTGGCAAGAGTTTGAGGTAGGTAGCGCTACCACTGCTACCGTTTATAAGTAGACAGAAGGCAGTAGTCTGTAGTCAGTGTGTTACCTACTCAGATCCTGGCGTAAAGTATCCAATTGACGATGATGCTGTATAACCGGGAGTTCTCTTATAAGGAAGGATTGCAATGCCTGACGGCTATTGATGCGCGGACTGTACCACAGACCACCCCGAGCCATGCCAGAGCCATGGTAGAGTCAGGCTAGAGTCAGGGTAAAGTCAGACCTCGATTAGAAAAGTTCCGGACACATTCTTGGCACATTCAGTACTGATTCAGTAATCATTCCGTATCGGTCACTTGTTGGTAATAGTTTTTGAGGATGGTCTGGTAAGCGGATTTCAGTCAATTTTTCCGGGTTTCCTACTTGTATTTTAACCGAAACCTTCCAACAGGTGGCGTTTTTATGAAATATGGTGGCTAAGATGCTCCAATTTCTCAACCTACCGACAAGGTATTGACAAGGTATCAACAAGGAGTCAACAAGGTATCGACAAGGAGTCAACAAGGAGTCATCCCCCATTCTCGTTCGTCTAAATAATGGCCATTACAGTTACATATGAGGCGGAAAAATGGTCCCGCATTTTTAATGCCAAAGATTTTCTTTCCGCGCCAGGCCTCGTGTTGCTCTGTGTTGCGCAACAACAGCAATGGGTTTAGATGAAAAGGGTTTCTCAGTTTTGCAAATGCTTTCGGTAGTAGTCAGGCCTTCGGTAGTAGTCAGTCAGTAGTCAGTGTATTTCGATTAACGATCATTCAAAAACCAACAAGCATGAACCAGCAGCGAACAATCATCAACCAATTTTCACGAGTCTGTGAACATTGTTTGCATAAACCTTTTCCGTGTTTTGTTGCATTCACAGACCATGAGAATTTGCCGGTTTATATACCGGTTGCAACGACAGGTACCTCGCTTTTGCTGCAGGCAATTCCAGCCATAATTGTTCGGCCAGAAGTGGCGCGAAAGCCGGTCGAATATGTTTCTACAAACATGCGACCCCTATGGGGTCGGATCGGAGTTTTGTAACCATTTTTCTATAAAGATGCGACCCCTTTCTGGGGTCGACCGGTGTTGCGAAACATGAAAAAACCAACGACCATCAACCATCAACCAACGACCATCAACCAAACTATCGGTTAATACACTGACCACTGT
>JAEYQO010000033.1 GCA_023409975.1 Bacteroidota bacterium
ACATCGTCGTTATTAAAACAGATAGTTTAGGAAATAAAGAATGGTTGAAGGTATACGGATCATCCACGGAGGACTACAGTAATCATGTCTTCCAAATAGGAGGGTTCTACTATTTATTAGCCTACACAGATGGCTATAGCAATGATCATGACTTCTCTGATACGACGCTGTACCCGGGGAATAGCAGGGGCTTTTTGATGAAACTCAATGATACGGGGGGCATAGTCTGGAACCGCTCATTAGCTGACATCCTCTTTATCGATGCGTTATTCGATACAGACGATAGTACATTTGTTATTGCAAGCAGTGCAGTCCATAATACACCACCGTTCTATAGAAATTACGGAGGATGGAATGCTGATTTTGGGGTGGCTAAATACGATCTGGAGGGACAGCTTATCTGGGCGAAGCTTTATGGAGATCCGGATTTTAAGGATGTTCCCACCGGCATCGAGAAGGGAGCAGATGGCACTTACTGGATAGTGGGTGAATCCGGAATTCAATTGAATCCCCAGCCCCCGCGCATCGGACTTACTGATGGGCTCATGATCCAAATCGACAGTGTGGGAAACAAACTGGGTGAGAAGTTTTTTGGAAATACGGATTACAATACACCGGATGGCTTGATTAGACTGGGCAAAGGGAATAAATTACTCGTCATGACACAGTTTAATAATACAACCAACCCATTCAGTGAAGGGACATGGTCGTATTCACCAGGTGTCAAAAGAGCACCTACCTTCTCCATTTTCCGGTACTGGCCGCTTTCCATAAATGAAACTGCGCCAGGGGCAGACTCCCTTATCATCTATCCGAATCCCACAAAAGGAAGCTTCACCGTCCGGGTTCCGGAGCAGGGAATGGCTTTGAAGGTATCAGATATGTCCGGACGCATCGTTGCTGAGCGCAAAACCGAGTCCGGACTTCAGACATTGGATGCTTCCGGCTGGGCGAGTGGTACCTACATCATAGAGGTGCTGCACAAAGACGGTACTAAAAGCAGGGGCCTTGTGCAGCGGGTGGAGTGAGGAACCGGTGACAAATACTTCGGCGTATTCGGAAGTGTGCGGTTTGATTTCTGATTACAGCCCCCAGGTCTCAATGATCTGACGGGCATGATCCGCTGCAACTACCTTCTCAATGATATGATCGATCTTTCCTTCTTCATTGATCAGAAATGTGGTCCGGAAGATCCCCATATACTTTCTCCCGAACATCGTCTTTTCACCCCAGACGCCATAAGTATTCACCACCTTGTGCTCTGTGTCTGCCAATAGAGGAAACGGCAGGTTAAACTTCTGCTCAAAGTTCTTATGTCTGCGCATGCTATCCACGCTAAGTCCGATGACAGTCACTCCTTTTTTCCGTAACCGGCTGATGTTATCTCTCAGGTTACAGGCCTGTTCTGTGCAGGTAGGCGTGTTGTCTTTAGGGTAGAAGAACAGAGCGACTTTGCGTCCTCTGAAGTCTTTTAAGGATACCAGTGTTCCGTTCTGATCAGGCAGGCTGAAGTCCGGCGCTTTCCTTCCTTTTTTCAGTGTAGTCATTCCTATCTCTTGAATCTGTAAATAAGCTCGCTGCTATTGCCGCTCTCGTCACGAACCGTCAGCTTCAGTCTATGATTACCGGGCGGACAATGCTCGTCAAAGATATAAAAGAACTGATCGCCCCTTGGTTCAAACGCCAGCCATTGTGAAGGGCCGCCTTCGCTGTCCGGAACCAGTTCTGCTCTGAAAAAGGCCACGGAAGTAAGATCTTCCTTTACCCGAAAGCTGATTCTGTCTGCATCCCTGAAATTTGTCCCCTGTGGTTGTAGCGGCGTGATCACTGGTGCGGTTGTATCGGCTTCCAACCAGAAAGTACCGAAGTTTCTTACCGGAGCCAGGTACCAGCCATCCTGGAAAACTGTCGCCTTTCCCTGGACGGAGCGCCCCTCAGTCCAGCGCAACACCACCTTCGGACGGAGTTCAAAAGGTACGAGCTTATCAGGCTTCAGGTAGAGGTCAAAGTAGTTATGTACCGGCACTTCTGGTGTGTGAATCCTGTACCGGCGGGACAGGCTTTTGGGATCGCTCACACTGTCGAAACTAAAGCAACTGGCATCATAGAGATCGTTCGGACTGAGCCTGAATCTGACATTGGGATGTTCCCAGCTATTTGACGTTCCTGGTTCAAAAATCTGAAGACAATCCTGGTGTGTTTCTGTTGCGTTGGTCCCGGTAAGATTGAGAAGGATCGTGCTGGTGTTTCCCTGCGCATCCTTTAATACGATCCGGAGCTCGTGCTGTTTCCCTGGTTCCAGCGCCAGTGCTCCCTGCTGATCATTCAGGAATGGATAGACCGAAGGGAGTTGGTTTCCTGGCAGCCTGAATAGCAGTTGAAACCATTTGCTTTGTTGTTTATAGAGCCTGTAATCCACATAAGCGTGTAAATAGCGTGTAACGTCATAGCTGATTTCTTCCAGCCGGATCTGTCCCTGGAGTGAATCGTCGAGGTACCAGGCAGCAGTATAGAAATTCAGCGTATTCCGGCTCCCGTCCATGAAATCATTTACATGGATGGAGATTCCCAGTTTTGTTGAAGCTGCTGTGATCCTTCCCGCATGGTAATCAGGACCGTTGCCCTTCAGTTGGATTATTTTTGGCTGCTGCAGGAAGATAGAACGCTCCAGATCATAAACAGCCAGTTCTGTGGGCACCGGAGCCCGGGTGTCTTTGATGTTGAAGCCGAAGAGCTGGGGATTTACCGGATGCTCTGTTCTGGTATCCCTGATCTCGAAGTGCAGATGGGGTGCGGTGGAGCTACCGGTGTTTCCACTCCAGGCAATCTGTTCCCCTTTTTTCACGGGAAGCTCACCGGGATCAGGCTTCAGGTCCACCTGCCAGCTTTCCAGTTCATATTGCTTATGCTTCATGTACTGCTGAATTGCCGGAGCAAAATCATTCAGATGTGCATACACCGTGGTGTACCCATTGGGGTGATCGACATAAAGGCAATGTCCGAAGCCCCCCTTATCCATACGGATCCTCGAAACATATCCCTCTGCTGCAGCATAGATTGGATAGTTTTCCTTTCCTTCGGTTTTTATGTCAAGCCCGCTGTGGAAATGGTTCGTTCTGCATTCTCCGAAGTTTCCGGCGAGCATCAGTGGCAGGTCAACCGGATTACGAAAGTATCCGGCCGGGTATTCCCGGTCCTGTGCATAAACCGGTGAAGCATTCCAGGTTAATACCACCAAAAAGCATATGTGTTGGCTTATTCTTAAAAGATCTGTTGATTTCATCTCGCAGGTATAATGCAGTAACTTCGCAGGAACCGAGATACAATTTTTGTTCCTGTGATGTTTGAAAGACTTAAAAATAAATGGAAGGTAAACAACCTCCAGTTATTATTGGTTCTCTGCACCTTTGCCCTGGGTGGCAGTCTTTGTGGCTACCTCGGTAAAATGATTCTCAGCCAGACTTCTTTAGATAAGAATGTGGGCTGGTATGTACTGTATATTCTGCTGGTCACCCTTCTCTGGCCGCTTTGTGTGCTGACCATCTCCATACCTTTCGGTCAGTTCCGTTTCTTTAAAGCCTACATCGGGAAAATGCTCCAGCGCTTCAACAGGCGTTAGTGCAGAATAGCCCTTAAAACGGGGAGCGACTTGATGCTCCCGAGGTGCTGACTGTGCTGGTGCAGAAATTCGAGGTACCAGTCCAACAGCCTGTTTCTGATAATGGCATTCATTTCAACGGTACCTGCGGAAGCCGGATCTGATTTTTCAAGAAGTTGGGAAAGCAATTTCGCTGCCTCATCATCTATGAAGGGTGGTTTTGAGGGTATTCCTGAAGAAAAGCCACCCTCCTGCAGATGCAGATGAGGCGTTGCTTCCGACCACCGGCCAGATAGTTCATATCCCAGCGCATTACTACACTGAATCACAAACCAGAGCGGCAGATTTCCCAGTCTGCTCAAAGGCAATTGGTCCAGTGACTGAAAATAGGCATAGCTCAGATCGAAAAGCTCGGGTTGCCGGGCCTGTTCGGGGAGCAGTTTCAGGATTAGCTCTACTGAGAATAAAGCCACAGCATTGCGAACGACTTCTTCCTGGAGATGCTGATAGATGTAGGCTGAATGAAACTCCCGAAGCCGGTGCAGTGTTTTCTGTTCCTTGTGATAGACAACGAGCTCAAGCAGCGAGGCTGGCTGCAATAAAGCTGCCTTGTTACTGCGCTGACTACTGGTTCGGACGCCCTGGACCATGAACGACTGGACACCATTGGCCCGGGTGAAAATATGGGAAATCAGACTCGTCTCACCATAGCGCAGGGAGCGCAGCACAATTCCCTGTGTCTTTTGCAATACCATTATTCCATGAATACCAGCTTGCCGCTGTGCGTCTGACTGCCATCCCGGTTGGTGACAAAAATAAGGTAGATGCCGGATTGGGGGCGGCGACCCGTATAGTCCCGTCCATCCCATACCGCTTGTCCGCCATTTGCCCGGGTGCGATACACCAGTTGGCCACTGACATCGGTAATGCGGACGTCGGAGTTCTCAGCGAGGCCACGGATAGCAATGGTACCCGTATAGCCGGGGGGTACCGGATTAGGGAAGCTGATGACGTTCTCGTTCGTTGGGCCGCCTTCCGTTGCGGTGCCCCGGAAGGAGACGAGGCCCAGGGCGGTGCCGAAGTAGACATCTCCCGTGACAGGATCCACTTCTATTTTCTGAAGAATGTTAGAGGGGAGCGGACTGTTCTCTGCAGTAAACCGATGGATGATCCTGTCGCCATCGGGGCTGATCAGCCAGACACCGTTGTTCGTACCGATCCATTTCCGGTTGGCGCCATCTACCGCAATGGTATTGACCCGTTCATTCTGAAACAGGTATCCCGCGAACTGGTCATATTGAACAATCGGCCGGTCGATAGCGCAGGTGCCATCGAGTACCTGGCCGGGGCAATGAAAAATCCCGATACCATCTACGGTACCGATCCAGATCGATCCTGTTTTATCCAGAGCAATGCTGGTAACGCCGCTGCTGACTGCATTTGTGGAGACCCTTACATACCGGTCGTCGCCCGGCAGCTCGGGTGTTCCATTGTCGTTATATACAGCGACACCACCTGGTCCTGAGGGTGCCAGATACCATTTTTGATTATAGTCGTCGATGACCATGTCTACTGCATAGCCCGCGGAAGCTGCGCCACGCAGCTTTTGCCATTGACCTTCGGGGCTTCTTACTACGATCTCGTGCACGGCGCCAGCCTGTGACAGCCATAGCGCCCCCTGCTGGTCGAAGGCGAGTCCTGCCACACGGTAAGCGCCAGGGTCACCTACGGTCGGTTCGAGGAAATTTGTATTCTCTTTTAAAAGTTCAAAGCTACCATCCGGCTTAATGATCATCAGGCCGCTTCGATAGGCGCCGGCATAGACAGTGCCATCGCGCGGATCTTTCGCCAGCGTGATGAAATCTGTTGCATCCATCAGTTCCTGGTATTTGTTGCGGTTGTAGATATTCCAGCTCCCCTTGTTGTAGTGCGAAACACCGCCCGAGTTCATGGTATAGCTCCAGGTATCGTTGTAGCTGCCGTGGGCGATCCAAACATCTCCATCATGGGGCATGATATCGAAAGAGGTGGCTTCTGCGGGGCCCTGGGGATGGAAGTACTGAAACTCATCTCCGCTACGCTTTCCGAGGCAATAAACGGCATCAGCCATCCATATGGATCCATCTGCCAGGGCCAGAGTGCGGGAGGCATCACCTTTAACAAATACCGAATCGACCAGGTTCAGATCCTCGTCAAATGCATAGGTTTTCCCGTTGTAGAAAGGCAGGTAGAACTCGGCCACCCATAATTTTCCGGCTGCAGAGTCAAGGCTTTTAATCGTCCTGTGTGTCTGATAAACAGGTTTCAGAGTATCGTTATCGAGCAGAAAAAGGCTGTCGGTGGTGGCAGCGGCCAGGGTAAGGTTGCTGCTGGCCACGTGTTCCAGTGCGCGTTCATCAAGACGTTCCCAGGAGGAGAAATCCTGCAGGTTGATGCTGTTCCTGTTGGCTCTGAACAAGCCTGCTGTTGTGGCCACATAGAAGAAATTACCTACAGCAGTAAAGCTCTTCACTGCAACCGCGATATTATTCTGCGTGAAAGTGTAGGTTTCCCGGGTTTCTCTTTTGGACAGATTGAGTACCACCACGCCAAAGCCGGTACTGAGGTAGGCAAACCCGTTTTCCGTGTAGATATGGTTGATGGTTTTGTCGCCTGCCAGACTTTTGATCTTGATATCGGGGATATTGTAGAAAGTCTCGTTTTTGAACAGGTCGATATTGGAGTTGGTGTATGCAATAATGGTGTACCCTGAGGTAATATCGTGACCGATAGCCGCGATGCCTACATCCGACATGCCTTCCACCTTGGAGTAGGTGGATATTTCATCACTGGCCGCATTGTAGGTGAAGAAGCTGTATCTGGAGCCTGCATAAATGGTGACACCATCCGTCGCGGCAGCCACTGCTTCATTGTAGGGCATATGGGCCCGCCAGTGTCCGATGGGCATTTCCTGTGCCTGGGTCTTCAATATTACTCCCATAGCCAGGAGGATGAGAAGTCTTTTCATAAGGTAATTCCAAATGTAAATAATAAACGCTTTGCCTGCCAGAATATTGCCTGCTGCAGTTACTGCTGCGATAACAGGAACTCAAGGGTTCTGGGAAACCAGAAATGTTCCAGGTGATGGATCCGCTCTGCGAGGGAAAAGGGTGAATCTTCCTCTGCTACCCTGCAGCGGGCCTGAAGGATTACATCCCCATTATCATAGATTTCGTCGACATAATGTATGGTTATGCCGCTGGTACGTTCCCTGGCTGCCAATACCGCTTCATGAACATACTGACCGTACATGCCCTTTCCTCCATAGGCCGGCAGGAGTGCAGGATGGATGTTCACAATCCTGTTCCGGAATGCCTGGATGATATTATCGGGTATTTTCCAGAGAAAGCCTGCAAGCACCAGCAGGGAAGGCTGGTAGCTTTCCAGTTGTTCCAGGAACTCCTCGCCGGAAAACCTGGTTTTATCGATAAGCAGCGTGGGTATAGCGGCTTCCCGTGCCAGCTCCAGTACACCTGCATTGGCTTTGTTGCTCACTATGAGCGCTACTTTTGCGATAGGGCGTTCCTGGAAATAACTGATAATTGCGGCGGCATTAGACCCCTTTCCGGAGGCGAATATGATCAGGTTGTGCATAAGCTCTGTTGAAGACACACCTTGTACCGTGTACGAGGCGGGCTCTTTGCAAAATTAGCAAAGCTTTTCGGGCGCTTCAGGAGAGAAATTTAATTCAATAAGTAATTTTAGACGGAACCTTCTGAAGGACATGGAAAAGTTACGCATCGATAAATATCTCTGGGCCATCCGCATTTTTAAGACCCGCTCACAGGCAACGGCAGCTATAGATGAAGGAAAAGTGAAGCTGAACGGCGCGGCCGTAAAGGCTTCAAGAGCCGTGGGTTTGGGTGATGTTTACGAGATAAGAACACCAGCGAGAAAATGGACTATTGAGGTGACCGGTCTCCTGGATCGTCGGGTGGGATATGAAGAAGCTATAAAGCATTATGCTGATCTGACCTCTGAAGAAGATAAACAGCTCAATCAGCGACTGACCACAAGTTTCTATACCGGAAAGCGTTTAAGTAAAACAGGTCGCCCGACTAAGAAACAGCGGCGCGACCTGAATGAGTTTAATGATGAGATGGATGCTGACTAGTAAACCTGGACAAAGCTACCTTCGAGTACTTCGGTCCAGTTGATGCCATTATCTTCACTTCTGAAGACTCCTTTATCGGTGGCAGCATAAATGAACTGCCTTTTTACATTGTTCTTAAAAACCTGGTCTTTACCAACTATGGAATAAACGGTAGCGTTTTCCTCCATTCCATTATTGGATGGAACGAACTGGCCACCCTGCAGGCGGTAGACACCTTTGCCCTGGGTTCCTACAAGTAATGAAGAATTAAAAGGTGCTGCCGTGCAGAAGAGAATGGTTCCTCCCGGAAGTCCGTTATATTTCTGCCAGTCCTTACCGAGGTTGGAGCTATGGTAAACCCCTTCTGAACCACGAATGTCGGTGGCGATCAAAGCATCATTGTAAGTAGAAAGGAACCAGGTAGCTCCGGGCAGCATATTGCCGGGTACTACATAGCTCCAGGCGTCGTCTTTATTGTCTTTTACATAGAAGGAGTCTGTGACATAATTATGTGCGACTACTTTTCCGCCAACGGTAGCGATGGAGGTGTATCCACTATGAGTTAGATATTGATCCCAGTTCTGGTCGATCTGCCAGGTACGTCCATTGTCTTCACTGAAAATAATTCCGCGACCCTTGCCTGAAACCAGATAGATCCGGCCGTGTTCGGGGACATTTTTGATAATAGAAGGCCAGGGCGTATATGGAACTCCCAATTGTCCATCGAGGAAAAGGTAGTGAGGATTGACAGAGGAGTCGGTCGGATTGAAGTTTAATCCCTCGTCTTCGCTGAGGTGAACATTCCTTTTTACGAAAAGGATGTTATGAGCGGAGGTCGTTAAAGCACGGATAGCATATCCGTCCGGACCGAAGGTGAGGTCATAATTTGTGCCGTCGTTAGTATGGTAGAGTGCACCATCGATACCTCCTATATAAAGGCTGTATGGCTTCTTGATAACCGTGTCGTTGTCTATGCCATTTTCGCGCTTGCATCCGGTAAATACCGAAAGGGCAAGAGCTCCTAGAGCCAGTTTATATGTCAGGGAAGAGACGCGCATTGAGTGTTTTTTTTATCAAGTTTAATAAAAAGCTAAGAATTGAACCCCAAGATAAGCAATAGACAGGAAATTTTTATGCTATGGTTTGTGTGGGTAAAATGAAAACAGCCGGCTGATGCCGGCTGTACATGAATTCTGAAGGACTGATTTAGAAAGGCAGATCGTCTGCACTCTCAGGTGCGGGTGTATAAAAGCCACCGCTGTTGGCGTTAGGAGCAGACGACTGGGATTCCTGCTGGGCCGGCTGCTGGTACTGTTGTGCGGGCTGCTGATATTGCTGTCCGCCGCCGTTCGAGGCGCTCTCGATGCGCCATACATCCAGATTCGTGAAATAGTTGACCTGTCCGTCTTTCTCCCAGCGGTTCCCTTTGATATTAAAGTTTACCCTTACCTGATCGCCTTCGTTGAAGCGGTCGAGGATTTCGCACTTGTTCTGCACCAACTGCATTTTGGCCCAGTTCGTGTACACATTTCCATTGATTTCTTCCGAAAGCTCAAGGACAAACTCTCTTTTCTTAAATCGGTCATTAACCACCTGTGTGTCGTATTTCACAGCGATTTTGCCGGTGATCTCAAGGCTCATGATATATCTGTTTTATTTGTTGATTTATTTGAAAACTTAGCGAACAAAGATAGGTTCTTTACTTTAGTTGCAGGGTCATGTAATCATTTATCCGGATCACGCTTATTTCTTCAGAAAGCTGAAAAAGCCGGAAGAATTGGGCTATTATTAAATCTGTTGACCCCTTAAATGTTTGTCTCATGGCCCGCAGGAACCTACACCTTTATTTATATACCGGTCTGGCACTACTGGTTCTATACTTCGGATTAATGCTTCTGGTGCCCGTTCGGGGTTTTCGTCTGCCATATGAATCTCTTGGAGCACAAATACCGCTGATCGCACTGTTTCTGGCGGTAGTCGTAGTGGCTCCCTTATTGGAGGAATATGCCTTCAGAAGCTGGCAGCGAAAAGGCCCGGGAAGAGCTTATGTAGCCCCTGTGCTATTCATCCTCGTAGCATTCGGCAATGGATTTCTGCTGCCTGCCATCCTGGCGGCGGTGGTCACGGTCGTTTACTGGATATACTATCAACGGATCAGCGCGGATGTGATCATCATCGGCACAAGCATCGTGTTTGCACTAGCGCATATTCCTGAGGACTATACGCACCCGGCATTCTACATCGTGTTAAGCGCATATCTTGGACTAGCTCTCATCTTCAGCTATCTGCGAAACCGGTATCATCTGGGGATCGCTATGCTGGCGCATGCCGGCTGGAACGCATTTGCAGTTTTTGCCGCGACCGGAGATACCCTCCGGTGGAAACCTGTCCAGGAGCAATACGTGGTTGAGGATGATTCATTGCTACTGGAGCGGCTTTCCATATTAAGCTCCGGGGGTAGTGAATCAGGCGTATCGCCAGATCACATTTCTATCCGCAATGCTTCACAAGAAGATCTCATTGCTCTTTTACTCGATAACGATCCGGATATAATTACAAGCTTTGAAACGGATGCCTTAAATACCTATTCGCTGAAAGTGACAGCGGGGCCGGACAATAGCATTAGCAAACAAGCGGTTCTCGAAAAAATATTAGACGTGTTTCGGCTGGAAGTGGACAGTTCGCGAAAGGAGCTGGCAGGCTGGGAGCTGAGCCTGAATCCGGATAAAATCCCAAACGATAGTTTGAAGAGAGGTTACGGGATCGCTCACTACACTGGGAGATTTGACTACTTTACCCTTATGCTTCAACGGGAGTTTGAAACTCCGGTCACTACCAGGGACACCCAAAAGGTTTCGATAAACTACAGTCTCACTTCAACTTTGAAGCAGCAACTGGAAGCCCTGCAGCAGAACTATGCGATTCAGTACCGGCCCGTAACAAAGAAGGTGCTGGAATTGAAGTTCAGACCAAAATAGTCTCCCCGGTTCCCGACTATTTGTTAAAAAAGAAAAAGCAGAAGAGACTACTCATAGCCTGTTCTGCTTTCGTTGGGAATGGTCGTATTTACCTCACAGCCTCTTCAAAATCTCTGATCATCTACCGTTCATCGGCCGGGGCATGTACCATATCCGTACGCTATAAAGTATTAAACTACTGTGCCAACAGATCACCACCAGCGCAGGATGCGTGGAGCGTGACTTAGCCTTACCTTTGGACCCATGTACTCATTGCTTAGAAGCATTCTGTTTTCCATTGATCCTGAGAAGGTTCACTACCTCGTGATGAATCAATTAAAATCAGCCTACGGAATTCCTTTCCTCAGATCGTGGATGCGAAGGCAGTTTGTTGTAGAACATACTTCACTGGAGAGAGAACTTTTTGGCCTACGATTCCCCAATCCCGTTGGACTGGCCGCGGGGTTCGATAAGGACGCAAAATATAGTGATCCATTAGCCTGTCTGGGTTTTGGGTTCATTGAGATCGGAACAGTAACCCCCAGGCCTCAGCCCGGCAACCCAAAGCCGCGTCTGTTTCGACTACCGGCAGACCAGGCGCTGATCAACAGGATGGGTTTTAACAATGATGGTGCAAAGGCAGCAGCAGAGCGACTGCGTCAGCGGAAGGAAAACGTCATCATCGGTGGTAATATCGGCAAGAATAAGGATACTCCTAACGAGGAGGCACTGCTGGACTATGAAAAGGGTTTTCTGGAGCTGGCAGAGGTGGTAGATTATTTTGTCGTTAACGTGAGCAGTCCCAATACTCCCGGACTACGGGCGCTGCAGGACAAGGGACCGCTGATGCAGATCCTGAACAGGCTGCAGGAGCTTAACAGGGAACGAAGCAGACAAAAGCCCATCTTACTTAAAATTGCTCCAGACCTGACGGAAGATCAGCTCAATGATATCGTTGAGATTGTGGGAAGCACCGGTATTGCCGGAGTCGTGGCGACGAATACCACTATTGACCGCAGCGGACTACGCACAGGTTCCAGTGAGGTGGAGGCCATGGGTGCGGGCGGGTTAAGCGGTAAGCCACTCACTCAGAAGTCTACCGAAGTTATTCGTTATCTGCACCAGCGCTCAGGAGGTAGATTTCCCATTATCGCTGCGGGCGGCATCTTCACTGCCAGAGACGCTCAGGAGAAACTGGATGCAGGCGCTTCACTGGTACAGGTATATACCGGGTTTATTTATGAAGGGCCTGCGATCGTCAAACAAATCTGTGAGGGACTGATCGGAAGGAACTAAAGTTCCTTCCTGAGGCGGGCTACGGGAATGTTCAGTTGTTCCCTGTACTTGGCTACGGTGCGGCGTGCGATATTGTAGCCTTTTTCCACGAGCATCTCAGTCAGCTTTTCGTCGGAATAAGGCTTGCGCTTGTTCTCCCCGTTAATGATCTCAGAAAGGATGCTTTTCACTTCCCTTGTAGAAACTTCCTCACCGCTATCGGTCTGTAAAGACTCAGAGAAGAAGTACTTCAGCTTGTAGGTGCCGAACTCCGTTTGAACAAACTTGCTATTGGCCACGCGGGATACCGTCGAGATATCGAGATTTGTAATCTTCGCGATATCCTTCAGGATCATAGGTTTCATATTGGTTTCATCACCCGTAAGGAAGAATTCACGCTGAAAATCAAGAATGGCCTGCATGGTCTGCAACAAAGTATGCTGTCGTTGCTTTATCGCATCGATAAACCACTTGGCGGCATCCAGTTTCTGCTTGATGAACAATAAGGCCTCTTTTTGTTGCTTATTTGTCTTGTCACTGCGGTCGTAGGCGCGCATCATTTCGCGGTAGCCTTCAGAGACACGCAGCTCCGGGGCATTCTTGGCATTCAGTGACAACTCGAGTTTGCCATTATTATTGAACACGAAAAAGTCGGGGATGATATAGCTCTCAGCCTTGCTCACCAGCTTATAGACAGAGCCCGGTTTGGGATTGAGTTTCAGTATCTGGTTGATGACGGACTTAAATTCCTCGTCTTTAAGTCCCAGGTGCCTTTGGATCTTGTCGTAATGCTTCTTGGTGAATTCATTGAAATATTTTTGAATTACCGTGATCGCATCCTTTACCTCACTGGTCTGCGGCAGACGATGGAGCTGTAACAGTAGGCATTCCTGCAGCGTCCAGGCGCAGACTCCCGGCGGGTCGAACTGCTGACGGATCTGGCTGATCACCTCCTGAACTTCATCAATGGTGGTGTAGATATTCTGACCGAAGGCAAGGTCGTCGACGAGCGCATTAGGTTCGCGACGCAGGTAGCCATCTTCATCGATGCTACCTAATACCTGTACTGCAATCTTCTTCTTCTGATCATCCAGTTCCAGCATGCTTAGCTGTCCCAGAAGATGTTCGTAGAAGCTGGTTTCCACCCTTACCGGAGTCGTACGCTCTTCGGTATTTCCGTGATAATCATCGCTATAGCCATAGTCGCCATCATCTTCACCACGAAGGAAATCATCCAGTTCTACCTTTTCAGCAGTATCGCTGGTCAGGTCAACTTCTTCTTCATCCTGATCATACTCCTTCTCCGCATCATTATCGAGATTGTACTCATCCTGCTGGTGGTCATCATCTGTGTATTCCAGGGCGGGATTTTCTTCCATTTCCTCCTTGATCCGCTCTTCCAGATTAGCAGTAGGCACCTGCAGCAGTTTCATAAGCTGAATCTGCTGAGGCGATAGCTTCTGGAGGAGCTTCTGCGATTGCGACTGTCTGAGCATGTGCTACAAAAATATCAAATAACCCGGTGAAGCACCCTGTACTGACAAAATTTTAACTGGTTGAAAAAGAGGCGCCGCAGGAAAGCAGAACGCTTCATGATGAACGCTAATCTCCGGTTTCTTCCGTGTTCTCGACAGCCCGGTATAGCCTGTGGTAATGATTTCCGGCGGCTATCAGCTCATCGTGTGTGCCCTGCTCAATAATATTCCCTTTTTCCATCACGATGATCAGGTTTGCCTTACGAATGGTAGAAAGTCTGTGAGCAATGACGATCGAAGTCCTTCCCTTGATCATGGTATCGATAGCATGCTGGATGAGTTGTTCACTTTCCGAGTCTACAGAAGAAGTAGCTTCGTCGAGGATCAGGATGGAAGGATTGAAAAGCAGGGCGCGGGCAAAGGACAGCAATTGGCGCTGCCCCTGGGAGAGAGTGTTGCCACGTTCCATGACATCAAACGCATAGCCGCCCGGCAGGGAAAGAATGAAATCATGTATGCCCAGCATTTTTGTCACCTCTTCAACTTTCTCCTTCGTTATAGAGGGGTCGCGTAGGGTAATATTATCCATGACGGTTCCTGAGAAGAGGAATACATCCTGAAGGACAATGCCGATATGCGCTCTGAGCGTATCAATGTGAAATTGACGGATGTCCACACCATCAATCAGGATCTCGCCTGATTCGATATCATACAGCCGGTTCAGGATATTGATAATCGAAGTTTTTCCTGCGCCGGTATGCCCGACAATGGCGAGGGTTTGTCCGGCAGGCACAGTGAATGAAATTCCCTTTAGTACCGGCCGGTCTTTCCTGTAGCTGAAGTGTACATCGCGAAATACAACATTACCCTTCACCTGCTCCGGTCGGTAGTTGCCCTCGTGTTTGATTTCCTCCGGTGTGTCCAGAACGCCAAAGACCCTTTCGGCAGCAACCATCCCCATCTGAAGGACATTGAATTTATCGGCCAGCATCCTTAAGGGACGGAACAGCAGGTTGAGGTACATGATGAAGGCGATCAGCACACCGGCACTGACCTCGTATCCCAACATGCGCACAGCGCCCCACCAGACCAAAAGGCCCATAGAAATGGCGAGGATGATCTCGACCACCGGGAAGAAAACAGAATACGCAAAAATGGCGTTGATATTGGCATTCCTGTGTTCCTTATTGATCTTTTGAAACTTACCGTATTCTCTATCCTCTGCAGCAAATGCCTGAACGAGGTACATGCCGGTAATGTGCTCCTGAGTAAATGCATTCAGTGAGGCAACGGCATTGCGCACGCGCTGAAAGGACTTGTTGACAGATTCCTTGAAGATATAGGTAGCCACGATAATGGCAGGAAAGGTGGTCAGGCAGATGAGCGTCAGCTTCCAGTCGGTCACCATCATAACAGTGATGATGGCAACGATCGTCAGGATATCAGCCACTATAGAAATGATGCCTTCGGAGAATACATCATTTACCGCCTCAATATCATTGATGGTTCTCGTAGTGAGGGTGCCGATCGGGGTCCGGTCGAAATAAGCGATGTCCTGATGCAGGATTTTCCTGAATACGGTTTTACGCAGTGCATTGACTACTGTTTGACCCAGCCAGTTGATCCTGTAAAGAAACCAGAACCTAAGCCCACTCTCCAGCAGCAATACGCCAAAATGAAAAACGCTGATCAGGATGAGCCCTTTCAGCAGATTGTTGCTGATATACCGGTCCACGGAAACCTGGATCAGATAGGGCCGGAGCGGTGCCAGTACAGAAAGCACGATAGACATGGACACCGCGAAATACAGGGTGCGACGGTACGGTGCAGCAAAGGAAAAGATCCGTCGCAGTAAATGCGTGTCAAATATTTTCTTTTTTGTCTTTTCCTGCGTCAAATCTTACTGTTCTTCTTTTACACTCATCAGATAGGCTTTGATAAATTCATCCAGTTCGC
>JAEYQO010000084.1 GCA_023409975.1 Bacteroidota bacterium
CTACGGTGCTTACCACAGAGCTCCCTCCCTATCGGCAGAGTCTTGTTCAGCCAGATGATATTCTTGCGGTTCAGGTTTCGAGCATCAGTGACTTTACATCGAAAGATCCGGTGAAGATTTTCAATGAAGGCGGTATTTACTATGTGCTGACGCCCACGATCAGTACCGGTGGTTCCAGCACCGGTGGTGGTGGAGGTGGTTTCAACCTTAAGGGGTATCTGGTTGATTCTGATGGGTTTATGGATTACCCGGTTATCGGTAAACTGAAGGTTGCCGGCCTGACATTAAGAGAAGTAAAGAATCTGTTAGCCCAGAGGCTAGCTTCTGAATACATCAAGGATCCTGTTGTGGAGGTGAGAATTCTGAATTATAAGGTAACAGTTCTCGGCGAGGTTAGATGGCCCGGCGTGGTTATCGCCCCAAACCATAGGATGAATGTTCTGGAAGCTGTTTCAGCGGCTGGAGATATCACACTGGCTGGCCGAAAAGATAATGTGATGATAATACGGGAAGTGAACGGAAAGCGTGAATTCGCGAGAGTGGATTTGGGCAGCCGTAACGCCTTTACCAATCCCTATTTCGTCCTAAAGCAAAACGACATCGTGTATGTTGAAGCGTCAAGGGCTATTCGTCAGAACCAGAACAACTCGGTGCTTAACTTCTACGTACCGTTTATTAACGTACTCCTGGGAGCCGGACTAAGCGTGTATGCAATTAGTGTTCTGTCCAGAAATTAAAATAGAAAACAATGGACTACAGTCAACTCATAGGTAAGAAACCAAAGCCCACAGGGCCAACGACTTCAGCCTTCAATACGAAGCGACTGATCGGGTCAGTGCTTGGACACTGGTACTGGTTTCTTTTGACGCTACTGCTGGCACTGATCCTGGGATATATCTACCTTGAAATTACCAAACCCCTATACCAGATCAAGAGCTCCATTCTGATCGATAATACAGAAGAGAACTCCAGCTCAGACATCCTGAATAAGCTGGAGATTGTAAAGAAGACTCCTATCAACTTCTACAATGAGATCAACACCTTGCATTCAGAAGATCTGGTTCTTCAAACAGTAGATAGTCTTGGATTAAACATTAAATATTTTGCAAAGACCAAACTGAAAGAGAAAGAACTGTATAATGACTGTCCGATCAAAATCATTTTTGACTCGACAGGATACCAGGGTCAATACAATGAACTCTCTCTGAAATATGTAACTGATGGCCATTTTGATCTAAAGGAAGGTGACCGAGTTTCTGATGTCCTATACGATACCTGGATCAAGAGACCTTATGGAACCTTTAAGATCAAATACAGCTACAATCCGGACTCTGATGACAAGACCTACCTGTTGAGTGAGATCAAAGTCGAGATCAGAAATAAATATACCGTCACACAAACTATCATGGGTGACTACACTGTTTCAGCTCCGGATAACAGAGGTAGTGTAGTGGAGTTATTCTACAAGGACAATTTACCTGCACGCGGTGTTGACTTCCTGAACACCATCATGCGAATCTATCTCAGAAACAAGGCCAGCAATATCGGGCTTGCTGCTCAGAAAACACGTGATTTTATTGCGCAGCAGAAGGCGGATCTTATGAAAGATCTGCAGGCAATCGATTCTAACGTGGAGAACATCAAGATGCAGCACAATGTGATCGATCCGGAAATTCAGACAGCCACCTATACTACTGAGCAGTCGTCCGTCCGCAAAGATCTTGATGAACTTTATACCAGAAAGAAGGCTTTGATCAACCTGCGTAGTCTGTTGCTGAACAGTAATTATCAGATCATTGTTCCGTTAGGATTGAATGATCAGATCCTGATGGACCTCGTGAAGCAATATAATAACCTCGTTCAGAAGCTGGGTACGCAGGAGAAGGTCCAGGAATTAGGACATGCCAACCCGTTTCTGCAGGAAACGATTGTAGAATTGGAGGCATTGAAGCGCAGAATTCTGGATGTGCTGAGAAGAATCACAGATGATGTCGAAGGTGATATTGCAGTGACTACTAAAACAGAGGTGAAATACCTTCAGAACGCCAAGAATCTGTCTAATGTCGATCGGAAAATAACTGATCTGAAAAGAGGTTACGACGTACTGCAGAATATGTACCTATTCATCTTCCAGAAGGGAATTGAGCATGAACTTTCAGCATACAATGAAAGCAATAAGGCAAGGATACTTGTTCCTCCTTATGCCGGGAATCTCCCCATCAGCCCGATCAGGGACGTGGTAATGATGATCGCATTGTTGCTCGGTCTGCTTATCCCAACCGCCTTTTTGGTCCTTAGAGAAATTCTCTCCAGAAAAGTTCTGAATGAATCTGACATAAAGGCATTGACGAACATACCCATTCTGGGAGTGATCAGCAGAGCGGCGCCTTCAGAGCTGAAGAATGATGCGCTGGCGGTCAATCCGGGTGTCAGGACAGGTATTGCAGAACAGTTCAGGGTATTACGCGCTAATCTGGATTACCTGCCTTACGCAGAGAATAAGAATGTTATCTCAGTGATGTCCTCCGAGTCTGAAGAGGGTAAAACCTTTACAGCGCTTAATCTTGGTGTGATACTGGCATTAAGTACCAAACGTGTGATTGTTGTAGAGTTTGATCTGCGTAAACCCAAAATGGCACAAATACTCAATATTGATAACAGTACCGGTGTGAGTGATTATCTATCGGGGAATACCGGAATCAAGAGTGTTATAAAGAACTCAGGTATACATTCCAACCTTTATGTAGCGAACTGTGGACGTATACCAGCTAATCCAGGCGACCTGCTGGCCTATCCTTCGACTTCACAGTTGATTAAGGAACTCAGCGATATGTTCGATGTAGTGATCCTCGATACAGCGCCGCTCAATCTGGTATCTGATGCGATTACCTTATCGCGATATGCGGGAATCAATATGCTGGTTACCCGTCAGGCTGAAACCTATAAAAAGGATGTTGCAGATTTCGATGAGCTTCATAAAGAGGGTAAAGTCCAGAATCCGGTGATCGTATTCAATGGAGTAGAGTATCTGAGAAAATATGGCTACTTCACCAATCCGCATAAGACTTATGAAGCTCAATTGCTGCAAAGTTCTTCTTCCGGAAACGTGCTTTCGTTTTTCAGAAAGTAATCGTCGAGAGCCGGTCGTTAAACGCAAGTGAATCAGGGTGGAGTTGTTGAATTTTGGCTGGTAGCGCTATACCTTGCAGCCTAAAGATTGTCAAAAGCAGATGCAGCCGAAAGTAACAACGCCGGAGGAATGGACGGAAGTTATTGACTCCAGGGATCAGGTATTTGACCTGAAGTTGAAGGACGTGTGGAGATACAGAGATTTGCTTTTTCTTCTTGTGCGAAGGGATTTCGTGGCGACTTACAAGCAGACTGTACTGGGGCCAGTGTGGTTTTTTCTGCAACCGGTTCTAACCACGCTGATATTCACCGTCATCTTCGGACGGATAGCAGGACTATCAACAGATGGTCTGCCCATGCTGCTTTTTTATCTCTCTGGAATTACCCTCTGGAACTACTTCTCTGAAACATTAAACAGAACAGCAACTACACTGCGGGATAACGCACAGATCTTTGGAAAAGTTTACTTCCCGAGACTCGTCATGCCGCTCTCCATCGTTATCTCAAATCTTGCCAAGCTTGGAATCCAGTTTTTGCTATTTATGATTTTCTGGGCCTTTTACCTCGTGACTGAAGATACGGTGGTACCCAATAGTGCCATGTTGTTGTTCCCGTTCCTGGTTTTACTTATGGGGGGGCTGGGATTGGGCCTCGGTATGATGATCTCGGCGCTGACAACCAAGTACCGGGATCTTATTTTTCTGCTCACGTTCGGTGTTCAGCTATTGATGTATGCAACGCCGGTTATCTACCCGCTATCTTCAATAGGCGAACGTTACCAATTGCTTATTGCGGCAAATCCGATGACAGCGATTATTGAGACCTTCCGATATGGTTTCCTTGGCTCAGGGACGCTGAGCTGGGGACTGCTGGCATATTGCACGTTGTTTGTGATAGTTTCTATGGTCGGAGGGGTCCTGGTATTTAATAAAGTAGAAAAGTCCTTCATGGACACCGTTTAATATGACGCCAGCAGCAATCAAAATAGAGCATATCAGTAAGTTGTACCGGCTGGGCGAAATCGGAACAGGTACACTGAGTCATGATTTACATCGCTGGTGGGCCAAGGTTCGTGGGAAAGAAGACCCTTTTGCCAGGATTGGGGAAAGGAACGATCGAACGGTGAAAGGCGATAGTGATTACGTCTGGGCACTCCGGGATGTTAACTTCACTGTGGGTCAGGGTGAGATAGTCGGGATCGTAGGACGAAATGGCGCAGGGAAATCTACGCTGTTGAAAATCCTTTCGAAAGTTACCAAAGCCACAGATGGAAGAATTCGTGTGAGAGGAAGGATCGCCTCCCTTCTGGAGGTTGGTACCGGCTTTCATCCCGAACTGACCGGTCGCGAAAATATTTATCTTAATGGCGCACTCCTCGGGATGACGAAAGCCGAAATTCGTTCGAAGCTGGAGGCGATCGTTGATTTTGCAGGAGTTGAACGGTATCTGGATACACCGGTTAAACGGTACAGCAGTGGTATGTATGTCCGTTTGGCTTTCGCAGTAGCAGCTTTTCTGGAACCTGAGATTCTTATAGTCGACGAAGTACTCGCAGTTGGTGACCAGGAGTTTCAGAATAAGTGTCTGGGAAGGATGAAAGATGTCAGTGAATCAGAAGGAAGAACTATCCTATTTGTGAGTCATAACCTCCCTTCTCTGAAAGCTATTTGTCAAAGAGGCATCTTGCTGGAGAACGGCCAGGTAGCAGGCGATGGCACTATAGAACAGATCATCAATCAATATAGCCAGGCGCAGCTCACCGACTCCAGAATGGTTGAGGGCATCAAATATTTCTCTGATACCATCAAGGTGCACGAGCTTTCTGTCAATGGAGCAGAACAAAACCTATTCATACTAGAAGGAAGGCTGCTTCGGATCAAAGTCCGGATGAGCCTGATGATGGATATGCCGTACGAGCTGGATGTTCACATTCGAAGTGATGACTTCTACATGGCCAGCTATGCCAATTTTGTGAAAAACGAGGCGACTGAACTTGAGGCGGGGGACTATGAAATGCAGTACGAGATTCAGTTGCCAGAGTTGAGGTCGGGACGTTATAAACTTGACTTTTATTTTACCGAGCCTTTCGTGAGCTGGCTTGCAGTATTGCAAAATGCCGTTCACTTCGAGGTGATCAATAACGAGGTTTCAACATTTCTCACCCGGCCCACTCTAAACTGGGGAAAGGTGATACTTCCAGGGGACTTACAGATAAAACGTTTGAAATCATAGTATGGATGCGGCTGCAGGACATATTGAATTGGCGATTGCTTTCGACAGGAACTACCTGCTGCCTTTTTATGCCCTCATGGCTTCGATTGTGGATCATCATCCTAAAGGATGTATCAGGATTCATTCGATCGCAACAGGTGTGGAGCCAGAGGAACTGAGGAAGATCGAGCAATATGTTGAGCAATATGGTCACAGTATCCGATTCTATGAAATTGATCAGTCACTTGTATCGTCATTCACGCTGAATCAAAACTGGACGCACGCAGTATACTATCGGTTGCTATTCCCTTTCCTTGTGCCGTCGGAGTTAGAACGATTGCTGTATATAGACACGGATACCCTGGTTGTCGGTGATTTGCGTGAATTGTTTGATCATCCACTTACGGGATTTCCGGTCGGTGCAGTCTATGATAACTACGTCAGAAAGAATCCTGATATTGGGATTGACACTGAAGGAAATTATTTCAATTCCGGCATGTTATTGATAGACCTTCCAGAATGGAAGCGGCAGAAAGTATCGGAGCGTGCTTTCGACTACCTTGAAAAGTATCCCGAACGGATCAGTTTTGTCGACCAGGATGCACTGAATGCCGTACTTGTTGATAACTGGTATAAACTGGATTTCAGGTT
>JAEYQO010000087.1 GCA_023409975.1 Bacteroidota bacterium
CGCACGCCGATACCGTCATTTTTAAGTTGAAGTAATTGTTTTAGCTGATCCATTGATACCGGCTTTTGTGCCATGCCCTTAAAGATTTTTTTGGGCAAAGACAGCAAAAGCTCAGAACATAAGGCCTTAACACAGGTGGGTCAACATGCCAGAATGACAATTATCAGGAGCCCCTCTCCATGTTTGAAAGGTGGGTCAACATCCCGGAATAACACCAAACCCTACTCTTGCAGATCAAAACAGGTGGGTCAACATCCCGGAATTTTGGCTCGGAGGCTTCCTCAATGGATGACGCAGGTGGGTCAACATCCCGGAATAACTCTAAATCCTACTCTCGCCCATCAAACAGGGGGGTCAACATCCCAGAATTTTGGTTCGGAGCCTTCCTCAATAGATGACGCAGGTGGGTCAACATCCCGGAATAGGAAGCATCGGACCCAAGGGGAAAGCGCCAACAAGGTGGGTCAACATGATCCGGAATGGTGGGTCAACATGATCCAGAACGGTGGGTCAACATGGTCCGGATTTTACAGTTGAAGGCCAATATACCTTGGAGGAGCATGACCTTGCAGCTAAAGAACTTAAAGAAAACTTCGTAACATCTCAGGAGAAGTATTCTAATGATGCTGAATTCCTATTCTTTACTGGTATAATGGTATACATTGGCGAATGGTATTTTGGATTGGATAGTGTAGACTCAGCAACTTCAATGTTAGAGAAAGCTATGACTATAGAGCCCGATAATTTGCTTTTCAAATGGGGGTATTACTCGAGAATAGATCAGCGTGCTGAACAGAACACGGCGTTGAAACTTCAATTAGCAGAAGAACTTTTATTTAATGAACCCACTAAACTAGCTTGGCTCAAGAGCAAAGGACTCCTCGGAACGTATGTTTTAGGTACGTTGGAAGATACGTACAGGAATACCAGGAAATTAATAAATTAAAATGCTAACTTTTTATTTTTTAAAGAATGTAGTTTAAGGTCTTGATCGAAGCAGTAAATAAAACAAGCTCATTTTTGGAGAGAATTTCCTCGAATGGTTTTGAGCGGACTGGAAAGCATTTTTTGTTAATTGGTTCTAGTCCAATCCGGTTTCGAAGTTGGTGGTGTAAATGACAATCGGAATTAGACATTGAATTGGCGGGGCTTTGGCGTTAAGTTAGATACTCCTGGATTTGGGGCTAGAGCGATGAAAGCCCGGCACTGGTAGCTTTGGGACTTTTGTCTCATTATACTTCTGGCGACGGTAAAGATCCCAGCTAATGAAAAGGGTACACGCCTTATTAAAACCCTATACCTGTCGAAGAAGATTCTAAGTTGATTAATTTGCAGAAATCGAACTATAGTAATTTGTTCTATATTAATTATTGTTACGTAATCAATGGCCTTGAACTTACTACAACGACACATGTTTAAGACCGTTTAGCATCTTCTAATAAAGAAGAACAAGAAAGGATAACCGATTTACTTACCAGAATAATAACAAAGTCGGCTTTTATGGGAATTCCAGATCTATAACTTCAATTGCGGGCACGTCAAGATCGCCAAGCTTAGCAGGCCTCCAGGGCGGCATCTCTTTGATGATCGTCAATACAGCACTGTCAAGGGTCGGGTTAAGGCTATGGGCTATATATACACCAGAGATTTTCCCATACTGGTCGATTCCGGCATGCAAGGACATCCGTCCTCTAACTGTGTCTGATGTGGTTTTACTCCCACTAAGTCGATCCAAAACATATGCTTTTATATTCCCGTTATAATGTGCTCTTGGTCGTTCCTCCAAATACACATATCTCATCTCATTCGTCGGTGAACCAAAAGGAATTTCTACCAGAATGGTGTCTCCATTCTGAACTATTTCCTTCGTAGGTAGAGGAGTCTGGCTATAAATTACTGTAGGCAAAAAGATAAAGGCGAACAAAATTCTAACTCTTATTAGCATGGTATCAAATTTTACACGAGGACATTTTAATAAAATAGTAAAAAACTATGATTGTTAAGAGTTAATGCCTCTGAAAATTCCAAGGAAATTGTGACCATCCCCGTCCCTTTGTATTTTTGCCTCTTAATCCATAGCCTTGAACAGAATCGTTTGGTTAGTGTTTTTCCTGATCTGCCTGTCGCCATCACAGGTCTTTGCGCAGCCAGTGCCGGATACGTCTTTGAAACAGGTGATCCCCGACTCCGCAAGGGTGGTGGATGAAAGGGTGGCCGCATTACCCAATGAAGCGGCAGGCATCCGGCACCAGCCGGAAGTCTGGCAACCCAATCCCAAGAAGGCTGGCATGTACTCCGCCATCCTGCCCGGCGCCGGTCAGTTCTACAATAAACAGTACTGGAAAATACCGATCATCGTTGCAGGTGCAGGCGTGGCCGCATACTTTATCAAGTTTAACTCCGACCAGTACCGCCAGTTCCGGAAGTCATATATCGCCACGCTGGACCAGGACCCCTCCACCGTCAATGAATTTGAAGGTGTGTACGGCCAGAGTCAGCTCCAGCAGCTCCAGGATGCCTACAAGGGCTATCTCGACATGACGGTGCTCTTCACCGCACTCGGCTATACGCTACAGGTGATCGACGCAGTAGTGTTCGCCCATCTGCAGAACTTCGACATGAGCCGGGATATCAGCTTCAGGTTCCAACCCGTCGCAGACCCCTACGGCGCAGGGTTTGGACTGGTGGTGAATTTTAAATAGGCTGGCGGCTGTTGGCTTTGGCTTCGCCCTCGCATCAGTTTCAAGATGACAGATGTCAGATGTCGGATGTCAGCGCAGAACGAGCCAACGGCCAATGGCTAACGGCTAAGCGCCAAAGGCCCAAAGACTAACCTATTCCACTTAATCAGATTTTTTTAAGCCCCCCACAATTCCAAACTTTGCGATTATGCTCCAGAGCAAACCAAAAGAAGATAATTACCTGCATAAAGGACTGCGAAAACAACTCGTACAAAGTCTGCGTGAGAAAGGCATCAAAGACGAAAAGGTTTTAGCCGCCATTGAGGCCATCCCCCGCCATTTTTTCCTGGATAATGCCTTTGAACGAATCGCCTATGAAGACCGCGCGTTCCCGATAGCAGCCGATCAGACAATATCACAGCCCTATAC
>JAEYQO010000034.1 GCA_023409975.1 Bacteroidota bacterium
GTTATAGTACTTGATTTCTGGTTTAGTGGGTGCGGCGTCTGTTTCAAGGAGTTTCCCGCTTACGAAAACCTGGCAAAGAAATAAAGCGAGGATTACGTCTTCTTTGCTACCGTTTTCGTTCCCTACCAAGAAAACGAAGAGAAATCAGATACGTGGTATTACGCTGTTAATGACTACGACCTGAACCATTTTAGAGCCTCAGACAATATGGCATCAAATAAATGGCGCATTCATGGCTACCCGCAGATTTTAATCTTTGACCACGCCAAAAAACTACGGTATCAAGGGAGCTTAAATCACAACACCTTCATTAATAACCCATACCTGATTATCAAAAGCTTACTCAAAGAAGCGCCATCATCAAAAAAAGAAATAGCTACAAACGCATCTACCTTGCAGAATTAGACAAGGACTATAGTATACACGGGTGACTTTCTCAAGTAGGTTTTGAAAGAATGAAACCACTTACCCTTTGTTTCAGCTGCTAATGTAACCTGTCTTTCAACGAACCGGTTTTTTGGTAAAGCAACAGTTCCGAAAGTTTTCGGTCTTGAGTGTTGAGTTTACTACACCTATAAAAACTCGACTCACCACGGTATCATCAGCAAGTCATCACGGAGTCACCACGGTATCATCACGGAGTCATCCCCATTCTCGTTCACCCACACGGTTGGTGTATAAACTGAATATGTTGCCAAAAAACGGCTCCGCATTTCTTGTGCCACAAATTTTCTTTCCGCTACTGGCAAGGGTTTGAGGCAGGTAGCGCTACCTGTGCTACCTGTTTTTTTGTTGGTCAGGTTCAGTAGTCCAGTGCATTACGGACGCAGAACATGGCGAAGTATCAATTGACGTATGATTCGCTTTACCGGGAAATTTGTAGCTAAGGGAGGTTTGCAATGGATGACGGGTATTGATGCGCGGACTGTACCACAGACGACCCAGAGCCCTACCAGAGCACTGCCAGAGCCATGGTAGAGTCAGGCCAGAGTCAGGCCAGAGTCAGACCTCGGTTAGAAATGTTCCCGACACATTCTTCACACATTCAGTACTGATTCAGTAATCATTCCGTATCGGTCACTTATTGGTAATAGTTTTTGAGGATGGTCCCTAAGCGGATTTCAATCAATCTTTTCTGTTTTCTACCTTTTATTTTAACTGAAACCTTCCCACAGTTGGTGTTTTTCTGAAATATGGTGGCAAAGATGCTCCAATTTCTCAACCTACCGACAAGGTATCGACAAGGTATCAACAAGGAGTCAACAAGGAGTTAACAAGGAGTCAACAAGGAGTCATCCCCCATTCTCGTTCGTCTAAATAATTGATGCGGTAATTACATATGAGGCGAAAAAATGGTCCCGCATTTTTGATGCCAAAGATTTTCTTTCCGCTCCAGGCGGGGTGTTGCTGTGTGTTGCGCAACAACAGCAATGGGTTTAAACGAAAAGAGTTTCTCAGTTTTGCAAATGCCTTCGGCAGTAGTCAGTGTGTTTCGATTAACGACCATTCAAAAACCAACACGCAAGAACCAGCAGCGAACAAGTATCAACCAATTTTCACGAGTCTATGAACATTCTCTGCGTAACCCTTTGCCGTGTTTTGTTGCATTCTCAGACCATGAGAATTTGTCGGTAGTACGTGAAGCCATCAACCGAATAAAACAGATCTCATAAATTCTTCAAGAGATATTTGTTAGTTTCATAGAAGGTAGATATTTCTAACATGGTAGTTGCATACTAAAACTCAAAAGCTTGTTATTATGAGTAAAATGATCTTGTTATTCGCTATCCTGCTATCTGCGAATCTCATCGTTTGTTCATGCACCGGAACAAAAAAAGGGAGTGAAATGTATAGCGACGATGTGAAAATTATGATGGACCAAATTTGGGCCACAACTGAGTATAAAAACTTGAAAAATAAAGATACTTCACAGTCAATAGTTATCTTGTATACGGTTCCTAAGGACCAGCTTGTCGATTCGCCGAAAAACAGGGAATACGCACGGCTGGCAAGAGTAAGCAAATATGTTAGCATGCCATCTACACCTCCCTACCCTTACCCCTATCTCGAGCAATATTTAATTACCTACGGTAAAGCAGAAAAGAGGATAATTTCAATCAAAAAAGAATACTAACAACAGCTGAACATGCGACCCCTTTCTGGGGTCGACCGGTGTTGCGTAATATGAAATGTCCAGAGAAACGAAGGCTACTCCCACAACACCCAACTCACAACTGAAATCTGACATTTTTCATTCAATGCGATACCCGAAAAACATGCGACCCCTATGGGGTCGGATCGGTGTTTTGTAACCATTTTTCTATAAAGATGCGACCCCTTTCTGGGGTCGACCGGTGTTGCGTAACATGAAAGGTGCGGGACCCTAAACCATGGAACGGAAACGTCGGCCACAAAGCCCAGCACCAACCTTCAGCTAATGAATAAGGCCGGGTTAGGCTTCCCACAACCATCAACCCACAACCCACAACCAAAAGGATGCGACCCCTTTCCGGGGTCGACCGGTGTTACGTAACTTGAAAGGTGCGGGACCCTAAACCCTGGAACGGCAACGTCGGCCACAAAGACCAGCACCAACCTTCAGCTAATGAATAAGGCCGGGTTAGGCTTCCCACAACCATCAACCATCGGTATTTACACTGACTACTGTCCCCTGACTACTGGCAACTGGGTAGCAAAGCATAGCTCTTTTCTTAAAAATTAGTGTTTTGGCTGCACAAGCCTTATGCAGCCTTCACTGTGATGACTCTTTG
>JAEYQO010000102.1 GCA_023409975.1 Bacteroidota bacterium
CGGTTAACGGGGCGTTTGCAAATCAGTGGTCGGTGCCTGCGGCAGTGGTTAGTGGTTAGTCGTGAGTCGTTAGAGTATTAACCGACAGTTCCATGGTTCATTAATAAAATTGGCTTCGCAAAAACCCGCCAATGGCCAATGGCTAACGGCCAACGGCCGATAGGGTTGTGGGTTGTGGGTTGTGGGTTGTGGGTCGCGGGATGCCGCATGTAGAGACGTTGCATGCAACGTCTCCGCAACGTCTACACGGCCAATAATGATCTGGGTGTGAATCATGGTGCAAAAATGGGTTGGAAAGGGTAGAAATACGGGTCGCTAAGGTCGCGCGACCCGTGTCAAACCCGCTGCTGGTGCGGAAAGAAAATTTGTGGCATGAGAAATGCGGTGGAGTTGATTTGAGCAAAATACCGGGGAAGGAGGTGGTCGTTGGGAGGGTATCACCAAAGTATCACCAAAGAGTCACCAAAGTATCACCAAAGAGTCAACAAAGAGTCATCACAGTGAAGGCTGCACAAGGCATATGCAGTCAGCTGATGATTTTTTCCAGATTCCGGATCATTTTCCGGAGTAGATCGCGGGTGTTAGCGAGGCTTTAACTGCAGGATGGCAGGTATGTTTGTCTTCCTGCTTTTTCATATTCAGCCTCAGCAATGTATCAGGGGCACTCCCTCTCCCTCGGGTTAGGTACGGGTTAGGTACGGGTTAAGTACGGGTTAGGTACGGGCTGATCACGGGTTGATTAACGACCTGCCTCCCGGTTGCACCGGGGTGAGTTGCATGATTACCTGCTCTATCTCCGGAACTTAAGTCGCTCATTTCGGTATTACGGCCAAGGCGAGGGTATCACCAAAGAGTCACCAAAGAGTCATTAAGGACTTGTCCATACCTGATTGGTTGTGGGTTGCGGGTTGTGGGGGCTCCTGTTTCCCAACACCGGTTGGGTTGCATTCGCTTTTGGCCTGTTTAGCGTACCCCAACCCTTTATGTTACGTAACACTGGTCGACCCCAGAAAGGGGTCGCATGTTTAAAGGTTTGTTTCAAAGAAAGATTTTGAAAATTTCGGGTAACCCGAAGGTTACCTTTTACCGGGAAACGTATAAATGGGAAATAATCACAAAAAACAACAGTTATGAAATTCGTAAAATTCGGCATTTTCGCTCTGTCTATGGGCCTGTTCGTAGCTTCCTGCGGTGACACTACTACTGAAGAAACTACTACTGAAGACACTACTACAATGTCTACAGACGTAGTTGCTCCAGCTCCAATGGAAATGGAAATGGATACTACAAACGCAATGCCTGTTGATACTACTGCTGCGCCTGAAACTGCACCTGTTCAGTAATTAGTATAGTATAACTTAAAGAAAAGCCCGTCCTTACCGGACGGGCTTTTCTTTTTAATCCCTTCCGTCCGAAAAAAAATTTATTCAGGATTCGTGAGTGTTTTTAGAGGCCTGCGACTACAATAACGATCTCCCCCCTGGGCGGATGCGTAGTGTAAAAAGCAGCCAGTTCACTGAGGGTACCTCTTTGGGTGTCCTCAAACATTTTGGTAAGCTCCCGGCTGACGGAAGCGCTCCTTTCGAAGCCGAGGTACTCCCCTAGCTCCGTCAGGGTCTTTACAAGCCGATGCGGGCTTTCATACAAAATGATGGTGCGCTCTTCCTCAGCTAATTTCCGGAGCAATGTTTGTCGACCTTTTTTCAGCGGCAGGAAGCCCTCAAAAACGAATCGGTTTGCTGGAAGTCCCGATTGTACCAGCGCAGGGACAAAGGCAGTAGCTCCCGGTAAACATTCCACGGGGATCCCTTCCCTGATGCACTCCCGTGTCAACAGAAATCCCGGATCTGATATTCCCGGGGTGCCAGCATCGGTCAGGAGAGCAAATACCTTCCCGTTTTTCATCTGTTCTACCAGCGAGGCCAATACCCGGTGCTCATTATGCTGATGGTGTGCGTAGAGGGGCTTTTGAATCTGATAATGCTTTAGCAGCACACCACTTGTGCGCGTGTCTTCACAAAGGATCACATCAGCTTCCTTCAGTATTCCAACGGCGCGGAAACTGATATCTCCCAGATTACCGATTGGTGACGGTACAAGGTATAGCCTTCCGGCTGCAGTTCCGTCCTCCTGCATACCTAGTCTTCAGAGATCGTGAAGTCAAAACCTTCCATCACCTGGTTAACAAGAAGCTTTTTGCAGGCCTCAGTCGTCAGCTGTTCCGCTTCCTCCCGGCTGCCCGCCTGCAGCTTCAAGGTGATGTGTTTGCCAATCCTGACATCTTCCACCTGAGCGAGTCCAAGATTGTGCAGACTGCTGTTCACCGCCTTTCCCTGAGGATCCAGCAGTTCTTTCAGCGGCATAACATTAATATGTGCGGTATATTTCATGATTCAATTGTTTTTGGTTTGTATATAAATGCCAGGATGACATACACTATGAATGCTGCGGCAATTGCACCATATCCCAGAAAGGGGATGGTAGCCACTCCTGTGATTACGACCAGCATCGGTGCCCAAATTGTCTGTAAATTCAGCCTGGACGGCAATAATTTAAAGAAGGTGATCTTTGAAACCATCAGCCAGCTAAGGATGGCGATGATCAGATACAGTACCCAGGGCTTATAGAAATGTAGTGCTATTCCTGTTGTGTCATACCACTGGATCAGCGGGAAGCTTGCTACAAAAATCCCAACCGCCGGGATGGGCATTCCGGTAAACGAGACGCCCTTACCGGCGTTCGCATGAACATTGAAGCGAGCGAGTCGGAGTGCTCCGAAACAGGCTATGAGGAATGCGGGACTCAAAGCCGCCACATTTACATCCAGTGCTTCCGGCTGTGTCATGTAGGCTAGCCACAGCATTTTGAAGAGAATCATAGAAGGCGCAACACCAAAGGACACAAGATCCGCGAGACTGTCCAGATCTTTACCGATAGGAGAAAATACTTTTAGTGCTCTCGCTGCCAAACCATCCAGAAGATCGAACACAGCAGCCAGAAAAATAAAAACTGAAGCCCAATAGGGCTGGTTCACTGCAGGCACCTCTATATATTCGTTCAGGTTCAACGCTGTTGTGAAGTTTTGTGCGCTGAGTACGAATGTAATAGCGATGCAGCCACAAAACAGGTTTGCCAGCGTTAGCAGGTTGGGTAGATGCCTCATGAGGGCCAAAAGTAGTGAAATTGGACGATTGAAACTCTGCGCGCAACACCACCCACCGAACACAAAAAAAGCCACCGGTTGGTGGCTGATATGGTAGACAGGAGATAGAATTTATTCAGGGGCTACGAGTCGGAATCCATTGCCGTGAATATTGACAATCTCAACCGAACTATCTTCCTTCAGGTATTTGCGCAGCTTGGCGATGTATACATCCATGCTGCGCCCATTGAAATAGGTGTCGCTACCCCAGATGCGCTTCAATGCAGTCTCACGTGGCAGCAAATCATTTTTGTATTCACATAACATCGTCAGCAGCTCATTCTCTTTTGGCGACAGTGTCTGCGATTTTTCGTCGATCTGAAGGGTCCTGAGTTTGCTATTGAAATGGTATCGTCCGATATTAAACTCAACCTGGGCGTGCTGCTTTTCCTGCAACTCCTGATTTCTTTTCAGAATAGCTTTGATTTTCTGAAGAAGAATTTCGCTGTCAAACGGTTTGGTGATATAATCGTCGGCACCAAGCTTATATCCAGCGAGAATATCTTCTTTCATGCTTTTGGCTGAAAGGAAGAACAGCGGCACTTCAGGATCTACATTTCTGATCTCCTCCGCTAGTGTGAACCCATCCATATTAGGCATCATCACATCCAGAAGGCATATGTCGAATTTCTCTCTGCGGAAGGCCGCAAGGCCCAGTATACCGTCTCTCGCCAGCTCAACAATGAAATCATTGAGCTCAAGATAATTCTTTAAAACCTGCCCAAAATTGGTATCATCTTCTACCAGTAATACTTTGAACTTTTCTTTTTCCATAAAAGAAGGAGATATATTGGTCAAATGTAATAACCTAAAAATTCATTCCAGAACCAAAGAATTGTTAAAAGCGGGGGCAGTTATAGGTTCTTCTACCCTGTGAAAAGCCCGTATAGAGGCCCTGATAGCTTAATGCGAGCTCGAAAGCACCCCGCCCGCGATTCACAGTACTGATTGAGGAAACAGTGACGTCATAACTTCCCATTAAGCGGAAACTGCCATATTCCAGCCCGGCCGTTATAATCATGGATTCTGCTATGCGATGGTACAGCCCAAAGATTATCTGGGTCGCAGATGTCCCTGTTCCTCCGGCATGAATCTTCAACAGACTTCCTACAACCAATTCCGAAGCGCTTTTCTGATTAGTATAATATATTGACGGGTTTAGGATCAGAGCGGGAGCAAGCTTCAATAAAAGGTCCACGTTAGCGGTAGGGCGTATACCCAGCTTATTCTCCTGTCCATAGAAAGATTCTGTCGGCTGTGTGATGTGTGAGGCGCCTAGTCCGATTTTCAGATACACGTCCTCATTGGGAAAAAATGCATAGTTCACTCCAGCCGCAAGATCAAAGAACGAAGTTCGCATGGTGTAACCGCTCTCACCATGAGGCAGCGAGCGGTCAAATATGAATCCGTTCCATTGTCCGTCAAATGTGAGCCTGTTGAAATCTACTGTACGCTGAGCCATTGCTGCGGAAACACCAGCGGAAATCATATTGTATTCACCCAACATCACATGATAGGCGACCAGGGCCTCAAAGCGAGTCAATGAAAGTTCACCATTACCGGCTTTGTCATTCCAGAAGGCCATCCCCAGTCCCAGCCAGTTGGTCATATTCCGGTTTCGCATCGCCTGCATATCCACGTAGGCAGAGGTGGTCTTGAACGGTGCTGGTACTGAAGCCCACTGGGTTCTGTAGTTAACGCCTGCTCTGTAATCCGCATCCGGCATCAGTGCTGTGTTTGCAGGATTGAGGAGTAATGGTGCATTATAATATTGAGAGAAATGCAGACCCTGCCCCTCCGCTGTTGAAATGGCAGCCAGTAACACGATCACCCAACCAAAAAAATAATTCTTCATAGCTGCTATCTTAATAAGGTGACGTTACCTGATCGCTCCACAGAGGAGCCGTCTACGAATCTGGCACTCAGGATCCAGGCGTAGGATTCCATTTCCTGCGGCTGGCCTTTATAGTTACCATCCCAGCCCACGTTTTCGTCGTTGGTTTCAAAAACCAGTTCACCCCAACGATTATAGACCTTAAAATTGAGCTTTTCTATGGCGGCGCCCCGAACGTACAGGATATCATTGTTTCCGTCGCCATTTGGACTAAAGCCTGTCGGCACGTCAATGGCAGGGAAAATCTCCGCATCAACTCTGCGGCAGGTTGTGTCAGCACATCCGATTTCGTTCATTACCATCAGACAGACTGTGTAGGTTCCCGTCTTCTTGTAAAGATGTGTTGGATGTTCTTCCTGACTGCCATTGCCATCTCCAAAGGTCCAGCGATAGGTCACTGCTCCCTGGGAATAGTTCGTAAACTGTATCTCTTTGTTAGGCTCCGGAATGATCGGTGAATGCTCGAAGGCCGCAACCGGCTGAGAAAAGATACTGATCTGCTTATAGGCCGTATCACTAAGATTGCAGGTGAAAGGATGAGAAGCAACTAACTGAACCGTGAAGGTGCCGGTTTGCTGATAGGTGTAGTTGGGACCCGGATGGGTAGAGGTATTGCCATCACCGAAATCCCAATGGGCTGCGGTGTAATTCCAGGAATCATTCACCATTAGCACCGGTGTTCCCAGGCATAGAGAATCAGGTATTGTCATGGCGGCAATGACCCGGGAACTCTGGATACAGACAATTTTTTCTATGACGCTACTCTTGTTACAGGTAGTAGAATCCTCAATCAATAATCGGACTGTATAGCATCCTGTGTCCGGAAATACGTGCTGACCAGGGTTCATACCGGTAAAATCAGGACTGCCATCACCGAAGTTCCAGGTGAAGGTGGCATTGGCACCGGGATTGGGTCCGCTACCCAGTTCAGAGGTATTGGTGAAACTCGCTATGTATGGATCGCAGCTGTCGGTGACCTGATAATCAAAATCAGCGCGGATTTCATTGGTGTCGACCACAATCGTGAGATAAGCTGTGTCCTCCGTGGCTACGCAGGCTACAGGGTTTTTTACGATTAGCCTTACCGTATACACACCAGGATCAGTAAAGGTGTGCGGGGCAGGCGTAGCATTTGTATCGACTGGACTTCCATCTCCAAAGTCCCATTCATAGGTTATCCCATTACCGGAGTTATTCTGAAAGTTGACAGTGAAGGGAGGGCATCCGGCTGTATCAGGACTGACATCAGCGACCGCGCTTACTGAACCTAGTTCGAAAGCAATCTTCAATGCCAGAAAGTTACAGTTACCACTACCGTTGGTAGGACTGTGGGTTCCCGGTGTCGTAGGTACGCTGGAAGATCCTCCGCAACCACCACAGATGCCCTGGTAAACTACACCATTCCTGTCGAAGCGGCTGGTACCACCATCCACATGCTCACCAAGACCGACCCCCCCGTAAAAGGTGGCGTACAGCAGGCTGGTCACATCTCTGGAAAAGACGATAAAATAAAAATCACTTCCATCTGTGCTCGATTGGGCAGCATCCGGAGTAACAGGCATATTAAAAGTATTGCCGCCGTTCAATGCCAGATTTCCGCCCCAGCCTGAGATATAAACCTGCTCGCAGGTATCCACGAGGAATGCTACCGGCGATATGTTAGTGACATTCGGGTTGCTGGAGCCGAATACGGTCGAATAAACGATGTTCGAGAGGTTGCTGTCCAGTTTGATCACGAACTGGGACGACCCTGGGTTAGCATAGGCACCGGGTGTCACAGGAAAGGTGCCACCAATGGTCTGACCCATCGCATACACCTCGTTCTGATTATCGACCTGGATCCCATAACACTGATCATAATTTGCCTGCCCGATAAAAGTACCTCGTTCAAGGTTGTAGCTGCCGCTGTTCTGAAAGCGAAGGATGAACCCGTCTGCTGTCCCACCCATATAGGATGGCCATAGCGTTGCGGAAGTTACGGGGAAGTTGCTGCTGGCAGTACCACCCGCAACGTACACTCTGCTGGCATTAGGACTGAGTGCGAGTACATAGGCAGCGTCATCAGATGTCCCTCCCAGATAGGTACTCCAGGTGAGCGTACTGAGGTTAGGTGTCAGTTTGAATACTACGCCGTCCTGTTGCCCCTGGTGGCTGCTTTGAGTTGCATTCGCCGTGACGGGAAAATCGGTAGAAGTAGTAGAGGCTGCTACATAAATGTTCCCAGCGTTATCCGTAATCACTTCACTTCGGGAATCATCACCATAATTGTGTTTCAGGCCAGTAACCGCCGTGAATATGGAACTGATATTCACCCCGTCATCAAGTGAACCGCCTATGTAGGTTGCGCCCAAAAGCCCCGTACCTGAAGGATTCAGTTTGGCCACCACGATGTCTGCTCCACCGTTGTGTGAAGGATCGAACGCATTGACAACCGGAAAATCTGAAGAGTAACTCCGGCCGGCTATCACCAGATTGTCCTGTGCATCCACGATCAGACTGTGTGGTTGTTCATTGTCAGTTCCACCTATATAGGTCGAGTAGATAAGACTCGTGCCATTCGGTGTAAATTTGGAGATACCCATATCAAAAAGAAGACCATTGCCTCCACCGGATCCTCCACCTGCGAAGACCGTCTGAAAGGCGCCGGTTGTCGTGGGATAACCTACACTATACACCGTACCACCTGCATAGAAATTTCCCTGCGGGTCGTAAGTTGCCGTAAAGCCCCAGTTGTCTGCTGTGGAGCCGGTAAATGTGGCAAAGACCACGGACGGATCGATGACCAGGGTATAGGCCTTGTTATACCCTTCCGGAAAACTGTAGCTCAGCGTATTTGTAGAGCGATCCAGATCATAGTCGCAGGGTACATCTACCCTTTGGTTATCGATATACTGATACACCACCGGCTTCAGTTCCTGAACCTGGCCCACAGAGGTTTCGAGCAAGAGATTGCCCTTCTTTATGGAAACACGGTTCAGCCCCTCATACCGGAGGCGGATACGGGAAGGATCGGCACCAGCGGCTACGATAAAATCGTACTTAAGCTGCTGATGCTCTGAGGAAACATGCAGATCCACACCGGGATAGATATCTGCATAGTCAACATTGAGACAGGGATGGATTCCAGACTTCCAGCGGTCCGGATCATTTCCCAGAAAATAATTATGATAGTACGGTTGCTTCTTTGAACTGGTCACAATAGCCCCGGTATTAGCTTCAATCAGGGACACTTTATACGCATGGTACCGGAGAACCGGCGGAGCTGAAACTTCATTATGTTTAAAGGCGTGGATCAGTTCATGATTACCTGCTGCACCGATCACATAGGTAAAACCTGTGGGTTCAAGATAAACCTCGGCTTCCGGGGATGTGGCTTTGTATAAAAACGGCTCCTTCCACTGTCCCTGATTCTGAACGAATTGCAGGGGTGCATGCTGTGCCTTCAAGAAAAAAGGGAAATGCAACAGTGCCAGTAAAAGAACGTAAAAAGACCTCATAAGAGAAAGTTGGCTGTCCAGGATAAATTTAAACAAAAACCCAATGGTATAGACAGCTAATAGACGGAGAAGGTATGGTAGTCGGCAATTAATCCGATAGATTCTGACCGTTCTATGGAAAAAGCGGCGCCTAATTCACCATTTTGTTGGCACAGCTACTGCTTGCGAAAGCCTCCGGCTTTGCTTTGAATGCAAAGCCCATTCCAAGAATATATCCCATCGCCTCGCGAAGGGCTTCATTGCTCTTGAACTGTGGATTCGTATTGATATCGGCGTGGACCTCCATGTCTACATCATATACATTAAACAGATCACAGAGTTCATAGGCAATCTCTATGCTTTTTGCAACTTCCACCAGCATACGCTCTTTTATACTGAACTTTTGCCGCGATTTGTCGTTACAGATAAACATGAAACCGCCATGCTTTTCTCTCAGAAAAACTATCACCGTAGCAAACTCTGTTTCAGCACCGTGCACCTG
>JAEYQO010000024.1 GCA_023409975.1 Bacteroidota bacterium
AAAAGACCAGAGTTGATCTGAACGGATTGGCTGATGGTGTGTACCTGATCCAATACCAGGATGGCAGCAGAAGCGAAGGCTTCAAGATCAACAAGCACTAAGGTTCAATAACCATATCTGCTTCAAAAGCCCCGGCATCTGCCGGGGCTTTTTTTATTGATAATATGCTGCAACGGGTTTAATTATACGGACGGGAATCGCTGATATTTCGTCACAAAAGCCCACGACTTTCTAACAAGGCGGCAATAAATGCAAGGCGCTCAAATTCAAGGAGGTGGATGTTTGATGCAGCCCACCGATCTCTCTTAGGAATCAATTTTTCCCTCCCTTTGTGTCCTGATACTTCGCGACTCCTGGTTTCTTTTTATACAAATGCTATAACGACATCTATATTTTTTGAAATAGTGCAAACGTTTTATGTATTTCCTGCGTCTATCCTTTTATAAGTCTGCCTGCAGAACCACTGGTGTTCTGTTGAATAGTTGACTGTTGATGTCACGGGTTCACGCTCGTGCGGATATGTTTTCCTGCCTGGATATGCGATGATAGTTTAAAGGTAGCAACACCGAATACTGTTACTTTTTTCTGATTACCCGACGAGCCATTGCATCAGCGTATCACCCGGATTCTCACCTGATACTCACTGTTTCCTCTTGCGCATTTCTATTCTCTAAAAATGGGGAATGCCGAAACCCCTTAACAGTAGGCTCACTCTTAATGATTACCTTATGATCAAAAGTGCTTTACACTTTCGAAGGCTATTATTTGCCTTTTTCTTGTCCTTTTGCTCCCTCTCAGCTTCCGCCCAGTATTGTAATTCCAGCTTCACGAATGTTACGTTCGAACATATCACAAATGTCACATTCGCCGGAATAAACAATACTTCATCCGGAGATGCAGGAGCACCGGTGAATTACATCGGACAAACGGCTGTCCTTACAGAAGGGGTCTCCGAAAACATTTCGGTTACTATTCAGGTAGATGGGAATGAATACATCTACGCTTTTATTGACTGGAATCAGAACCAGGTACTTGATGATGCCGGAGAAGTCTATACTGTCGCCAGTAATGTGGGCACCGCCGGGCCCCACATCCTGAGTATCACGCCTCCAACCGGGGCTTTGACAGGAATCACCCGCATGAGGGTTATGGTCGACTGGAACAACGCATCCCCGAATCCCTGCAGAAATGCTACCTATGGTGAAGCGGAAGACTACTCCGTTCTGCTCATGCCTAACACACCCTGTTCCGGTCCGCCTGTTGCTGGTACAGCAACTGCGCCAGCCAGTGTCTGTGCAAATTCACCCTTCTCTATTGTCACCTCAGGCTATTCACTGGGCACTGGTTTGAGCTTCCAATGGGAAGAATCCCCGGCAGGCGCAAATATGTGGTCCAATGTCGCAGGGGGTACTGGTCCGAATCTTTCTGTCTCCGGCATCACGGCTGCCATGGACTATCGCCTGATCGTTACCTGTACCAATGGTGGCCTGACCGACATGTCAAACGTCGTCACGGTCAATCTCAGCGGCTTTATCAACTGCTACTGCTACTCAGGTGCCGCTAATCCTTTCGATGGGGAAATATCTAATGTCGTCATCGGCGCCCTGAACAATAGCTCCACCTGCGCTGCTTCCAATCAGATGTATACCGATTTTACAGCGACAGTGCCTGCCCTGCCGCTAATGCAATCTCAAACTGTACCGGTCGCCATCACTGCCGCCTCCTGTGGCGGTAGTTACAATGCCTACGTAAAAATCTTTATCGACCTCGATCAGGATGGAACGTTTACCGGTCCGGGTGAGGAAGTATTCTCTGCAGCACCTCCGGGCGGACAATACACGCCATCCGGGGTAGATGCTACAGGCACAATCACGATTCCTGTGACGGCCACCATCGGACAGACTCGCATGCGTGTGATCTTACAACAAACCACAGTCGCGGGTGATGTGCAACCTTGTGGCATGTATAACTACGGCGAGACAGAAGATTATCTGGTCGATATCACTGCGGCCGTAGCCTGCTCCGGTCCGCCAACTGCCGGAACAGCATCAGCACCCTCAGATGTCTGCGCCAATACACCTTTCAACCTGGGGGTTACAGGGTATACGCTCGGTACAGGTATCGAAATTCAATGGGAAGAATCCCCCTCCGGTGCCAATATCTGGACGCCCATACCTACAGCGAATGCACCTGTTGCCACCATTGCCGCAGGTATCACTGCAGCCACCGATTACAGGGCCATCATAACCTGTACCAACGGAGGCTTGACGGATATTACCAACACGGTTACCGTCAATCTCAGTCCGTTCTATTCCTGTTATTGTGCTGCTACGAACATGGGTGGATCACAGATCAACAATATCACCATCCAGGGTACCACATTCAGTCACAATACCGGAACGGGTCCTGCACCAACTTACTATACTGCCTATCCGGATACTGGTAGCGCAACAACCTCTCTTATGCAGGGGCTTAATTATACAGTCGATCTCACGTTCGATGCTACGGCAATTGGCTCAATATGGATCGACTATAACCAGGATGGCATCTTCGATGCGACAGAATGGGTCCAGACTGGTCTCTCGGGTACTTCTCATACGGCTACCATCGCTGTTCCTGCCGGAGCCCTTACAGGTCTCACGGGCATGCGCGTGAGAAGCAGGGGCGCAGGCAACCCGAATGGCGCAGGTGATGCCTGTCTGGCCATGGGTGGCGGAGAAACCGAAGACTATCTTATCACGATAGCTCCCGCTATAGCCTGCTCAAATCAACCCACTGCAGGCACCGCCTCAGCACCGGCAGGTATCTGTGCCGGAACGGATTTCAATCTCACGGTTCAGGGTACCACAGGGGCTACAGGGATCACTTACCAATGGGAGGAGTCTCCGGCCGGTGCCAATATGTGGACGGCAATCGCTTCCGCAACAACACCAATTTATACAGTCACCGGCGGTATCACAGCACCCATGGACTACAGGGTTATCGTCACCTGTACCAACGGGGGGCTTACCGACATGTCTAATGTGGTATCTGTAGCGCTCAATCCTTTCTATTCCTGCTATTGCCCTGTCACAAATGCCGGAACCGCACAGATAACTAATGTGACGGTCACCGGTACTACCATGAACCATAACTCAGGCGCAAGTTCCGCACCGGGCTTTTATACATCATACCCAGACACAGGTAGCGCAACCGCAGTGCTTGTACAAGGGGTCGTATATCCTGTTTCGCTCACTTTCGATGGTAGTGCCATAGGATCCATCTGGATCGATTACAATCAGGATGGCATCTTTGATGCAACTGAGTGGGTGCAGACAGGCCTTTCTGGTACATCTCATTCCGCTTCTATCACAGTGCCGCTCACGGCGCTCACAGGTCAGACGGGTATGAGGGTCAGAAGTCGGGGCTCGGGCAATCCCAATGGCGCTGGTGACGCCTGTATCGCTATGGGTGGTGGTGAAACACACGATTATATTATCACAATAGACGCCGCACCTGCCTGCGCTGGTACACCAGTCGCAGGAACTGCTTCCGGTCCTGCCAACGCCTGCACAGGCGTTCCTTTTACACTCTCGGTTACGGGTTACTCAATCGGAACGGGCATCAGCTTTCAATGGGAAGAATCACCTGCGGGAGCAAACACCTGGAATCCGATTGCCTCAGCCACAGGTCCCATACACGTAGTCAACAGCCAGACGGCCTCGACAGACTATAGAGTAGTAATTACCTGTTCCAACAGCTCAATGTCTGATAATTCAAACATTGTCACAGTTACTCAGAATCTGCCAACGCAGTGTTACTGTGCATCCAACTTTACTGATGTAGGATGGGAGCATATCACCAATGTTACCTATGCCGGGATCAATAACAGCACTGCAGGTGTTGTCGGTGGTCCGGTAGATTTTACAACACAGGTGGGCAATGTTTCTCCTGGTGTGGCCGATGTCATCTCCGTTTCAATTCTTGCCGATCAGTTGGAATATATCTACGCGTTCATCGACTGGGATCAGAATGGCGTGCTGAATGATGCCGGAGAAGTGTACGTCATCGCAAGCAGCGTGTCTTCCAGTGGACCGCATACACTAAGTATAACGCCGCCGGTCACTGCGGCCTCAGGTAATACGCGCATGCGTGTAATGCTTGACTATAATAACTCCAATCCTGATCCTTGCAGAAACGCCGACTTCGGCGAGGCAGAAGACTATACGCTTAATGTGGGCGCTCCACCAGCCTGTCTGCCTCCTTCAGGGCTTCAGGCTATCAGTCATGCTGTAGATTCTGTTGCATTTAGCTGGACCGCCGTATCAGGTGCAGTAGGGTATGAATATGTAGTAGATCAGAACAGTAGCAGCCCCGCAGGTGCAGGAACTCCGGTGACTTCCACCAACATGATAGAGGGGAATCTGTCTACACCAAACACTTACTACATCCATGTACGCACCGATTGCGGTTCCGGATTCTCCAGTTGGGCCACTACCAGCGTGGTCATGGAAGATGATGCTCCCGGAGCTATTCCTCTGACACTGGGCGCTGGCTGTACTGGTAATATCTACGACAATAGCAATGCTTCTCACAGTGCTACCGAACCCTATGCGGATTGTAATGCATACTCCATGGGACACCACTCCCAATGGTTCAGTTTCGTGGCTCCTGCAAGCGGCGCCGTCAGGGTATCAACGGATATTCTGCCCGCCGGCACACACCAGGATACCAAAGTCGGTATCTTCTCAGCAACTGATGTGAATGACTATTCCACCTTTACCATCATTTCCTGCGACGAAGACGGAGGTACAGATATCGATTATAATTCCATCGCTTATGCGACTGGATTGACCTCAGGTCAAACGTACTACGTCCAGGTTGATGGCTGGTCCTCTGCCGACTATGGTACATTCTGTATCACGGTTGATGAGCTGAATTCCTCCATGTTGTCTTCAGGGTCTGCCAGTTGCGATTTCTTCGAAACTCCCGTAGCCGGAAATACCAGCTACACCGGATGGGTGCCACTGCTGGATAGCGACGGGCTACTCGTGGCAATGGTAAGGAATCCCGCCGGTGGCGCCGGTGCAGATTACAGCGGTAGCTTTACAGTGAATACTTCTGGCATCCGTACCAGCAATGGTATCAACTACCTCGACCGTAACTACCATATTTCGAATTCTATGGTAGCCGCTCCGGTCGATGTGCAGGTGTTCTTCCTCGATGCAGAATTCGCTGCACTCAATGCAGCAGATGGTGGAAGTAATACATTGGGCGGACTGAATGTCACACGCCAGACGGGTACAAGCTGTGAGGCAGACTACCTGGCTTCCGCAGGTACCAATTCCCTGCTGATGCAAACAGGCAATGGCTCCGCTAACGGGGTGAGCTGGGTGGCGTTCACCACTCCAGGGTTCTCTAATTTCTACCTCGCACATAGTCTGCATCCGCTGGCGATCAGGTTGCTAAGCTTCACAGCTACCAACGCAGGTGAAAGAAACCACATCGTATGGTCCACCAGCGAAGAAGCCGCCGGAGATTATTTCGAGCTGGAAAGAAGTGCTGATGGTCAAAGGTTTGAAAAGCTCACACTGCTTCAGGCCAACGGTGCTGCTTCTACTTATAGCTTCTGGGATGAATCGCCTTTCGTTGGGGTGAACTACTACCGTCTGAAACTTGTTTCCAGAGATGGTGCTTTCTCTTACTCTGAAGTAGTACGGGTGACAGTGGCCGGCAATGGTAACATCAGCGTTTATCCAAATCCCACTGTTGATCAGCTCTATGTTTCAGTTAAGGAGATTTCAGGCACCGCCGCTGTTCTGGTAACAGATGCGAGGGGTCAGGTCATCAGAAGAATGGACATGAAAGAGGGGCTGCTGAAGATTCCGATGAAGGAACTGGCCGCAGGCATCTATTTCATCCAGTATCAGGACGATCTGCGTACTGAAAGTTTCCGCATTAATAAGTTGTAATCATCATAATCAAGATGAAAAGCCCCGGTTCTCCGGGGCTTTTCATCTTGATATCTGTGAGCTGAGATTTTCAATCGGATGGTAATCAGTGGATTATTTCAAGACCTCTCTGGTGGCCGATTTCGCTACATGTAGAGTTCGAATTTTTAATAACTTAGAATATTGTTAACCTTTAAAATATACCGCGTATGGAGTGATTTCAAATCTTCTTATTTCGATCAATAGGGGAAGCCGAAAACCTTATAGAGTAGGCATTATAAATAAGCCTCATTTATGAAGATTATACCATTACACTTCAAGAGAGTTTCTTTACTTGTTGCGCTTCTTTTGTGCTCCTTAATCACCTATGCACAAACGACGATCAGTACCGGCTATACCGGTACGACCAACTCCGGTACCGGATTTGCCATCACCTTTGTCGTTGAAAATAATAGTGGTGGCGACATTCTTCTCACTGATGTTGAGAATTACGTTGACGCCTCACACAATGGTACTACTAGTACGCTTTACTACAGTAGCACCTCCCTCAGCGGCACCCCCGGAGCTTTTACAGCACCTACCTGGAACACAGTTGCTTCTAATACACTTAGTGGTATCTCCACTGCAGCAGTGCAACCCGTTATCACAGGTATGTCGTTTCTTATTCCCAACAATACAATTTATCGGTTCGCGCTGTTTACAACAGGTACGAATTATTACGCCAGTTCAGGTGCAACGAACACCTTCACTCAGACAGGTGTGAGCCTGTACGTGGGGAATTATCAGATTGCCGGTATGAATGTGGGCTACGGTGCAACTAATAATCCGCGTTACTTCGCAGGTTCGATCACCTTCGTCCCTGCTACACCCTGTAGCGGACAGCCCGTTGCTGGTACAGCAGTTTCCAATACACCCTCTGTATGTCCAACTGGTTCGGCCATGCTGTCCCTTACCGGCAGCACCGTTGGTGCCGGTATTACCTACCAGTGGGAGGAATCACCTGCAGGAGCAAATATGTGGACACCAATAACTGGCGGCACCAGCAGCGGTATCTCAGTTTCTCCTACCTCACCCACCGACTACCGTGCTGTCGTGACCTGTACTAATGGTGGACTCAGTGATATTTCTACCTCGGTAACTATCTCACAAAGCCCCTTCTTCAATTGCTATTGTATTCCAACAAACGCGGGTAGTGCCCAGATCAACAACGTAAATATCCTGGGTACGACCTTCAATCACTCTACAGGAACGGCCCCTTCGCCCACCTATTACAATGCGTTTCCTGATACAGGTAGCGCCACAGCTACGCTGGTACAAGGCGCTTCCTATCCTGTGACGGTCAGCTTTGATGGTTCGGCAATCGGTTCCATCTGGATAGATTATAATCAGGATGGGGTTTTCGACGCCACCGAGTGGATACAAACAGGAACCACAGGTACGGCCCACTCCGCAACAATCAATGTGCCCCTTACTGCTATGACCGGTCAGACGGGTATGCGTGTTAGAAGTCGTGGAGCCGGTAATATCAACGGCGCAACTGATGCCTGTCTCAATATGGGTGGTGGCGAGACCGAAGACTATGTCATCACGATCGCAGCAGCTATTCCTTGCTCAGGACAACCTGTAGCCGGTACTGCTTCTGGCCCTGACAGCATCTGTCTGAACACTCCTTTCAATCTTACACTATCGGGGTACACACTCGGTTCCGGAATTACGTTCCAGTGGGAGGAGTCTCCTGCCGGTGCAAATATGTGGATGCCAATCGCTGGGGCCATTAACTCCTATGCAACTATTCCGGGTATTACCGCAGCTATGGACTACCGTGCTGTGATCACCTGCGCCAATGGTGGTTTGTCAGATATCTCAAATACCATCACGGTAGTGCCTAATCCGTTCTATCTCTGTTACTGCGGACCAAACACGGGAATTAATCTGAATTCATCGCCAATAAACTATCTGACTAATGTGGAAATCCCGACCACGACATTGAGTCATAATACGGCCTCAGCTGCTTCTCCTGGCGGTTATGCATTGTACTGGCCTGCATCCAGCAATCAGACTGCAGATCTGGCACAGGGGATGATGTACACGCTCAATACCACCCATGCCTATACGGGATATTATTCCGATGCCTGGATCGATTTTGACGGCAATGGAACATTTGACGCGTCTGAGTTCATCGATCTTACGACTACAGGTACCAATGCAACAGCAACCTTTATTGTTCCCTCAGGTGCCACTCCTGGTCTCACGGGTATGCGTGTAAGGTTGTTCTACACAGCCTATTCCGCCGGTGGAGCCTGTAACACAACCGGCGACTACGAAACGGAAGACTATGTCGTTAATATTCTTGCAACACCTCCATGTAGTGGCCCTCCCACTGCAGGCACTGCTACCGGCCCCCTCGATATCTGCGCAGGCGTACCATTTAACCTGATGGTGACCGGTCAGACTATTGGAACTGGTATCGTACTGCAATGGGAAGAATCACCAGCAGGTGCTAACATGTGGACAGCTATTCCCGGCGCAACAAATCCTTTGTACACTGTTTCGAATCAGACTTCAGCCACGGACTATCGTTTAATGATCACCTGCACTAATGGTGGTCTTACGGATATTTCCAATGTGGTCTCAGTCGCACAAAATGCACCTTCCACCTGCTATTGTACACCAATCTATACAACAGCTTGTTCGGTAGGTGATGATATTCGCGACGTGATTCTGACCGGCGACGTTGCACCAGGTATCAACAATATGAACACACCGTGTCCCGCCAATGGCTACGACGACTACACTGCAATGTCAGCCACGCTTTCTGCCGGTGTCACGTATTCCGGAAACGTAACGACTAATTATGGCTCTACCAGCGAGGATGTTCGCATCTGGATTGACTACGGCGCAGATGGTATTTTCGATGCCGCCGACGAGATTGCTTATATCGATAATATAAACAACGCTAGTTCCGGTGCTTTCACCTTCACTGTTCCGGCTTCCACCACTCCAGGCACATACAGAATGCGTGTACGCCTTGTCTATGGCCAATCGTCCGCCGCAGCCATCGACCCATGTATCAGCTACACTTATGGCGAAGCTCATGATTACACAGTTGTAATTATGCCGCCGCCTTCCTGTCTGCCGCCTACTAATGCTTCAGCAGGTGCTGTGTTGTCCACCTCCGGTACTTTCAACTGGACCGCCAGTACCTCCACTCCCGGTATGGGCTACGAATGGCGTGTAGTGCCCCAGGGTGCCACTCCTTTCGTTACTCCGGCAGCTAACGGCACCGTTCCCACAGGAACTACAGCGAGTGTTACGGGACTGAGCCCGGCCACATCCTATACGTTCTGGGTGCGTTCGGTTTGCTCCGCAACGGACACTAGCAGCTGGGTCAGCACCAACTTCGTGACAGCCTGTGCCGCAGTCGCTGCACCATATCTTCATGATGTTGAGTCTCAGACTACGAATACTAATGGTAACATGACGAATTGCTGGGTTGCTACACCAACCGGAACGGGCACCTACACCTGGCATGTCTCCAATGCAGGAACCGGCTCGCTCAATACGGGACCAGCTGCCGCACATAGTGGAACTAAGTTCTTCTTTACAGAAGCCTCTTACGGTGCGCTGAACGCTGTAACGGAATTGACGACTCCTGAAATCGACGTCAGCACACTGACGCTCCCCATGCTTGAGTTCTGGTACCATATGTATGGCGCCAATATCAATAAGCTGGTAATCAGTGTTTCTGATGGCGTTACCTGGACGCCGGTTGATTCTCTGGTCGGCCAGCAGCAAACCTCAGAAACGGCTCCATGGCAAACGCGCTCTGTTGTGCTCTCCGGTTACACCGGAACCATTCAGGTGAAGTTCACTGCCATTAGGGGTAATGGTTTCGAAGGGGATATCTCCCTGGATGATATCGCCGTAATCGATGCACCTACCTGCGTGCCGCCTACCAACGTGAACCTGGCCAACGTATCCTCCAGCTCAGTAGACATTAGCTGGCCGGCATCTGCCACAACGGCTACGGGTTACGAATGGGCTATCGACCAGACAAGCAATCCAGCTCCGGATGCCAGCACAACAATCAATACAACTGCTGGTACGGGGCCTGTAACTGCTTCCGGTCTTTCCGGCGGTACGCTCTACTACGTACACCTCCGCGCAGACTGCGGCACTACAAACGGACTCTCTGCATGGGCAGTATATCCCGTGACTACCCGTCCGGTTAACGACACCTGCCAGCATGCTATCGACATCAGCAGTGGTACAGCCGTAAACGGCTCCACCTATGGTGCTACCGAAAGTATGCCTTCTGGCTCCTGCGCAACGTCCACCACCTATGCCAACGATGTCTGGTACTATTTCCACGCAGGTGCTGGAACAGTAACGATCACCGCTACCAACACGGTAGGCGACGTGGTAATGGAAGTCTTCAGCGGCTCCTGTGGTTCGCTTACTTCTGTCGACTGCCAGGATATTCCGGCCGTCGGAACTGAAACATCGGTTATATCCACCTCGCCTGGTATCTATTATGTGAGGGTTTATGGTTTCCTGAGTATTGAGAATCCTTTCGTAATACAGGCCTCAGGCACACCGCTCGCTATCGGTCTTGGCAGCTTCGATGCCACCGCCGTAGGACAAAGGGTGCGTCTCGACTGGAATACGTTCTCCGAAACTCCGGGCGACCGCTTCACCATCGAACGTAGCGCCAATGGTCATAGCTTCAGCCCCATCGGCAGCCTGGCTGCCAGAGGAGAAGCTTCCACCTATAGCTTCTGGGATGAGCAGCCTGTCAACGGCACCAACTATTATCGCCTGAAGATGGTAGGTGCCAATGGCACAGCTCGTTACTCTGAGGTAGCTGAAGTGACGTTCACAAAAGGCTTCAGCCTTAACGTATGGCCAAACCCTGTAACTGAGGTGCTCAACCTCGCGGTTACAGATATGTCAGGCCCTGCTACTGTGACGGTCGCTGACCTCACCGGCAAGACCATCCGCGTGATGTATCTGAAGAGTGAGAAGACTACCATAGACATGGCCGGACTGGCTCAGGGCGTATACCTGATCCACTACGCCGACGAGGCTCGCACAGAGACCATCAAGGTCAATAAGCAGTAGTCTCATTTTATATACTGTTCAAGAGCCGCTCCCCACAGAGCGGCTCTTAACGTTTAATACACCCCGCAGTTCGTATTTTTGCCTTCTTTTTCAGTGATTTCAATCGTGTTGTAATGGTCTTCTCTTCTAAGCTGATCGAGGATGCAGTCCAGGAATTCTCCAGACTGCCGGGTATAGGTAAAAAAACAGCGCTGCGGATGGTCCTGCATCTGCTCAGGCTCGAGAAAGATCAGGTAGATCAGTTCACCGGCGCGCTCTCCAGACTGCGCCACGATCTTCAGTTTTGCTCCAGTTGCCACAATGTCTCCGACGGACCGGTATGCAGTATCTGCAGCAACCCGGGAAGAAACCGCACTCAGATATGTGTGGTCGAAAACCTGCGCGATGTCATCGCCATAGAAAGTACACAGCAGTTCAGTGGCCTCTACCACGTTCTGAATGGCATCCTTTCTCCTCTGGATGGGGTAGGGCCCGACCAGTTGAATATCAACTCCCTGGTCGACCGGGTCCGCAACGAAGGAACGGAAGAGCTGATCATGGCACTCAGTCCGAATATCGAGGGCGATACCACGGTCTATTACATCGCCCGTCAGTTCCAGGATACTCCCGTTCGTATCACTACCATCGCGCGCGGCATCTCCTTTGGTGGCGACCTCGAATACGCTGATGAAATGACACTCGCTCGTTCCATCGCAAAGCGCCTCCCAGTCGAAAATTATGTGAGCATCCAGCACAAAGCCTGAGTCCGGCACGAGTTTATTGCTCCTGTTTCAAATGCTGTTCTATGCGTTATGCGATTTTCATAGCCCTGCTGCTGATGACTTCCTGTCAGGATGAAGCAAGTCCCAACCTTACCTCGGGTACCGTATCGGATACCGCTATGGAGAATCCTCCAGCGACTCCCGTTCACGAAGCCAGCCCACCCATTGGTGAGGAGGCTACCCAGTCTCCCGCAGATCCTGACACCTTCTCCAATCAACGGTTCAGAAGCGTAAGGGTAAATCCATTGGGCAACAACAGGTATCGTATCACCGGACAGGCGCAGATCTTCGAGGCTTCATTCGGCTGGGTCATTGAAGATGGTCACAATGAATTGGTAGATAGCTTCGCCACAGCCGACCGTGGCGCTCCCGACTGGGGCAATTTCGATTTCACCATCCAGGCCCCGCCACCACCACCAAATGGCACGCTACACCTGATTCTCTTCGAAACCAGCATGAAGGACGGCAGCAGACAACATGAACTGCCCATAAGATTGAAAGAGAAAAACTAACGACTGATAATTTGGTAGAAGTCCAGCCGGTCGCCATATAGAATGTACAGCACATCCCTGACCACCGCCGCATTGATCAACTTAGTAGGGGAGGCAGGCAGTTTCAGATGACTACCGCTTACCTTATTCATGTCCCAGCTATAAAGGGTATCCCTGCTTCGATAAAACAGTCTCGATTCAAATACCTGCAGATACCTGATGCCCCTGAGCGGAATCGTGTTGATATAATTGCCATACCTGTCAAAGGTGTACAACCCCCTCACCGTATCAGAAATGAATACCTTCCAGTCGCGCTCCAGCATAAACGCAGGATCAGGCGCCCGCTCCAGCTCCAGCCGCAGATCATTGCTCTGTGCTATCTCATTAAGCTGCTCATCGATCTTTTTCAGCCTCGCATTGAACCGGTCATACACCCAGAGGTTTCCATCAGCACTGGCAGCTACCACACTCCCCGTATAAAGGTTCAGTTGTCTTAGGTTCAGCTCATTTTTCTGCGCCAGCATCCTGTCCAGCAACACGACTTTGCCGTAGGCAGGATAAGAAACAATCACACGCAAAGGATTCGTGGCGTCAACCGCACCGATATCTCCATTCTGCACACTGCGGAAGAACGAAAGGCTGTCACCCCTTGCAGAAAATTTAACCAGGGAATTATTGCTTCTTACTACATACACATTGCCTGTCTCATCCACAGTCATCAGCCGCGCATCCATCGGTATCGTCCGCAGCAGCTGCAGGGTCTCATGTGCCCTCAGAGGAGCAGGTATCAGAAAGGAAAGGATCAGGATCAAAAGACGCATCTGATCAAAGTTACGGCTGTTTCCGTTTGGTTTGGGAGCAATGGTCAGCTCATCATACCTTCAATCTTGTTAAAGACCTCCTCAGCTTTTCTGCCTTCCCAGAGTGCCTGATAGATGAGTGTGGCCAATGGCAGGGTTATGTCGTAATGCTTGCTGATCGCCTGCATGCCCCTCGCCGCATAATACCCCTCCGCCACCATGTTCATCTCCAGCGTAGCAGCTTTCACGGAATATCCCTTGCCGATCATCGTGCCGAATGTCCGGTTACGGCTATGCAGGGAATAACAGGTAACGAGAAGATCTCCAAGGTAAGCGCTCGTATGAAAATCTGGATGGTCGGGTGAAGGATGAACGCGCTCAAAATGCTCGTGAAGATACCGGTACATCTCTCTGTAACAGTTGGTAATGTATACGCTCAGGAAATTATCTCCATAGTCCAGCGCATGGGCCATTCCCGCACCGATCGCGTAAATGTTCTTCAAAACCGCAGCAAACTGCGCACCCCAGATATCATGGTTAAAGCTGGTATGGATATAGGCATTCCTGAAGGCCTTGCTAACTTTCTCCGTAAACGCGTCTTCCAACCCTGAGAAGGTCAGGTAAGATAATCGTTCCTGAGCCACTTCCTCAGCATGACACGGACCCGTAATCGCCACATATTTTTTCAGATCACAGCCCATCTTTTCCGTCAGGTAATCATTGAGCAGCAGGTTGGTTTCCGGTAAAACGCCTTTAATGGCAGAAACGATCTGCTTCTGCTGCCATACCTCAGCAGGTATCGTTTCAACCACCTGCTGCGCATACGCTGAGGGAACAGCGATCACAATTGTTTCACATTTCGATACAACCTCCTCCAGTTGATCCGTCACGTTGATTTTGGAGGGCTCAAAATGCGCGGAGGTAAGGTAGTGCGGATTATGGTGCCTTTTTTTGAAATAATGAACCGACTCACTGTTGCGCACCCACCAGTGGATCTTATTGCCATTATCGGTCAGGATCTTTGCCAGAGCCGTACCCCAGCTTCCATTACCGATAATACCTATCTTACCTGAGAAACTTGCCTTCACTGTCTTGTAGTAAAATGAACCAATCCTAGTCCGTGGTCTCGAAAAGCTTGTCTTTCTCCACCACCTGCACTTTCGATTTTTCTTTAAGCGTCCGGGCAATCGCGCCATATGGCGCAGTCACCACCAGGTCTTCTTCTTTCAAACCATCCAGTATCTGTATGTACTGGTTGTCCTGTATGCCCGTCTTCACATCACGTATTTTCACCTCATTAGAGGTCTTGTCGTACACAAATACCACCTGACGGAGCCGGTCCTTATTCTCCGGACGGTCCTTCAGGCTGTCGGGATAGTCCCGGGTAGTCACCGCATTCACCGGCACCGCCAGAATGTTCCGCTCCCGCAGGGTCTGGATCTCTACACTCGCCGACATGCCCGGTTTAAATGGAAACCGGCTGGGCAATTTCGCCATCAGATCCTGATAGCTGGAAGGCAGGATCAGAATATGAACGGTATAATTGGTCACCTGGTCGGTGCTCATCTGCTGCATCCCGGTGCTCTTACTGCTTACACTTACCTTCGATACCACACCGGTAAACTTCCTGTCGCGATAAGCATCCGCCTCAATGATAGTCGTGTCCCCCAGCTTCACCTTCGCTATATCGGTCTCACTCACATCCACTCTCACTTCTATCCTGCCAAGGTCCGCAATAACCAGCATTTCAGTCCCGGCCATCTGAGCCGTACCCACAACTCTTTCCCCCAGCTTCACGTTCAATGCAGACACAACTCCCGAAACCGGTGCCGTGATGGTTGTCCTTCTCAGGTTTTCTCTCGCCTGATTCAAACTGGCAGAAGCCGCCTGAATACCGTAGGTGCCACCTGATACAGTTGCCAATGCAGCCTCGTAACTCGCCCGCGCGCTTCTATAGGCCGATTCCACCTGCTCAAATTCCATGGCAGAAATGACCTTGTCGTCGTATAGCTTCTTGTTTCTGTTGTAATTGGCCTGGGCCTGATCGTACTGTGCCTTAGCCTGCGCCACCATCTCCCGCGAATTCTCCACCTGCGCCCGGGTCTGCTGCACCGAAGCCTCTGCCTGGTTGACCATTGAACTGTAAATCGCAGGATTGATCTTTACCAGCAACTGACCTTTGGTAACAGTATCTCCCTCCTCCACAGTGAGGGCAATGATCTCACCGCTCACCTCCGGACTGATCTTCACCTCCGTTTCAGGGTAGATCTTGCCACTAGCCGCCACAGATTCCGTAATCGTCTGAAGCGTCACTTTCTCAACTGTAACCTTCGTCCCCTGGCTCCGGGTAGATTTTCCAATGGCGATCAGAATGATCAGTAATAACAAAGATCCACCTATTACCCACCATAGGGTCTTTTTCTTCATAAGAAGTTTTGTCTTTTGGTTGATCCGGCACTATCATCTGCAAAGCCGGTGATGACCGCAAAGATATAAGTTTTATTTCTGGAGCAGGAGACCCAACACGTCCCTATACCCACAAAACCGCCGTCAGCAACCTGCAATCGTTTTCTGTAATGTGACAAAAGTTACAAACGGAATCAAGCTAATAGTTCAATTTCGCCCCTGATAGGGTTTATAGGGGCTGGTCCGTTCTCGGGCCGGCTTTTTTATTCCGGTTAAGCACCCACGCTCCACTGACACAGGTTTCCATTCCGGATGATGCCAGTCATTTAACAACCTGATCGCTAAAGGTATTTTTACAGTCTTAATATCATGCTGCATCGGCACTAATAGTACTGGTTCACAAGGTCCAGGTAAATCCGGTAAAATGACAGAGTCCCACTTAGATCAATTACTACGGTCGAATTCCGACCATGTTCAGAAACTAAATAAAATTGTCCTCGATGCCATCGAAGAGGAAAAGCTGATCACGGAAAAGCTGGGCGCATTCGAAGAACACAACCCCTCAATCCTGAACCGGCTGGCCGACCAGATCGCTTCTTTTGGTGGGAGCTGGAAGTTTATAATCGCGTTCGTACTCTTTCTTCTGGTTTGGATAGTCTCTAATCTTTGGCTGCTCTCCCGGGCCTTCGATCCTTTCCCTTTCATTCTGCTGAATCTGTTTCTCTCCATGTTAGCCGCTCTCCAGGCCCCTTTGATTTTGATGAGTCAGAACAGAAAGGAAGATAGAGACAGGAAGCGGGCCATCAATGATTACATGGTAAATCTCAAAGCGGAAATTGAAATCCGGAATATGCACCAGAAGTTTGATCTGCTCATCAGCGAACAAATGAAAACGCTTTTTGAATTACAGAACTTTCAACTCGAACTCATGCGCGAAATCAACTCGAATATTTCATTAGATAAGCAAAACGGAACGGAAAAAGCGAATAATGATCTCTGATAGAAAAAACGGCTTTTGGCTGCCTGCTGCTTTCAGGAATGTTCTTGAAGAAATGGGATCACTGTCGGCTTTCGCCTTCAGGTTCTTTCTCGACCTCCTCCGCCCCGGCTTCGAATTCAAAGAGTTTCTGCGTCAGTGTTTCGAAATCGGCTATCGCTCTCTGCCCCTGATTGCACTCACCGGTTTCATCATGGGCCTCGTTCTCACCATGCAGCTCCAACCCACGCTCGTAGACTACGGCGTGGAGTCCAGACTTCCGGAAGTGGTAGGTCTGTCTATAGTCCGCGAGATCGGACCGGTCATCACAGCACTCATTTTTGCCGGAAGAGTCGGTTCCGGAATCGGAGCCGAACTGGGTTCAATGAAGGTCACAGAACAAATTGATGCAATGGAGGTGTCCGGTACAAATCCATACCGCTACCTGGTCGTCACCAGGGTAGCTGCCACCACCATCATGCTACCGGCTCTGGTCATCTTGTCCGATACGATCGCATTATACGGCGGCTACCTGGGGGTAAATATCAATAGCTACATGAGCTGGAACCTATATCTCACCCAAGTATATAACTCTCTGGGATTTAGCGATCTGCTCCCCTCCATCGGAAAAACTTTCTTCTTCGGATTTGCCGTCGGTATCATCGGCTGCCACAAAGGTTTTCATTCCAGAAAGGGCACAGAAGGTGTCGGTAAATCAGCCAACGCAGCAGTGGTGGTGTCCTCTCTGGCCATATTTATCATCGATCTTATTGTCGTACAAATCACCAGCGTCCTTGGTTTTAACTAATGCATCCATCTGACACTCATAAAAAATCAGTCATCACCATCAGGGATCTGAAAAAACATTTCGGCACAAATAAAGTGCTGGACGGGTTCCATCTTGACCTCCTGCAGGGAGAAAATACTGTGGTGCTCGGACGCTCAGGATCCGGTAAGTCAGTTTTGATCAAATGTATCATCGGACTGCTGGTGCCCGATGCGGGCTCGATCAGGGTACTCGGGAATGATATCACTTCGATAAAACACAGCCAGCTCGACGGCCTCAGAAAACGGGTGGGCTTCCTGTTTCAAAGTAACGCACTGTATGATTCCATGTCTGTGAGAGAAAATCTGGAATTCCCGCTCCGAAGACATGGCACCCGGCTTTCCGAAAGCCAGGCCCTGGAAAGGGTGCAGGAGGTTCTTAAGGATGTCGGTCTTTCGCACACCATTGATATGATGCCTTCCGAACTCTCCGGAGGAATGATGAAACGGATCGCTCTCGCTCGTACCATGATGCTACGACCCGAAATCATTCTCTATGACGAACCAACCGCCGGCCTCGACCCGGTGACCGGAAAGGATATTACCAGGCTGATGATGATGATCAGGGAAAAGTATAATACCGCAGCAATCATCATCTCGCACGATATGAAGTGTGCCAGGGCTACAGCAAACAAAGTCGTGATGCTCCTTGAAGGCAAAAACTACAGCGAAGGAACGTACAGGGACTTCGCTCAATCAGATGATCCACATATAAAGGCTTTTTTTGAATAGTTATGAAAAACACAATTGGAAATAACCTGAAACTCGGAATTCTCGTGCTAACGAGCCTGCTTATTCTGGTGGTCAGTCTCTATATGGTCGGTAAAAACAATAATCTTTTTGGTTCCAATGTGACACTGAAAGCAAGATTCCGGGATGTCGCAGGACTAATGCCCGGCAATAATGTCCGGTTCTCCGGTATTCAGTGCGGAACGGTAAAGTCGATCGCAATTTTGAACGATACCACCATAGAAGTGGTCCTGGTCGTCGAGTCTGAAGTCAGCAGGTATATCAAAGAGAACGCTGCTGCAACCATCGGAACCGAAGGGCTTATGGGAAATAGGGTTATCAACATTACACCGGGCTCTGGTGAGGCTCCTTCCGTGAAGGATGGCGGAGTCCTTACGGTCAGCAAAGAAAACGGGCTCGACGATGTCATGACTAGTATAGCCGCCACGGGGGATAATGTTCTCACGATATCCGCAGACCTTCAACAGACCGCTGACAGAATCAACCGGAGCGAAATGGTCAGACAACTCCTGGCCGACACCTCCATTCCCGCAAATCTCCATCAGACTCTGATCAATTTTAATAGAGCCTCAGACGAAATCCGGCACGCAGCAGCAGCCCTCAACGCCCTCGTTAAGGATGTGCAGCAGGGGAGGGGTGTCGCTGGTGTCCTGCTGTCCGACCCCTCAGCAGCCAGGGAGGTCTCCGAATCGATCAGCAATATAAATGCCGCCTCGGTAAAAGCCGCAGGTTTAGTCAATAGCCTCGATAGCATCACGATTTCTTTGAAGGGCGATCTGCAATCGGGGGCCGGTCCCCTGCAAACCTTATTGAGAGATTCCTCATCATCCCGAAAGCTGGTCAACAGTATCGAAAATCTTGAGAATGGCACCAGGGCGTTTAATGAAGATATGGAGGCGCTCAAACACAATTTCCTGTTAAGAGGATACTTCAGAAAGAAAGAAAAGAAAAAATAACCCTTTTAAGAATGATCACCGATAAATCGATAGAGAGTAATTCCATCAGAACGAGGGAAGAAACGAACCCGCCTTTCACGCCGGTCGGCTCCAAAACAGAGCGGGAGTTTCTCGACGGACCAAGATCAAGATGGAAAGAGTTTGTTTTTCTTCTGAAGGTCTTCCGGGAATTCGTTTACGGCTTCAGAAAGCTTCATTTCATCGGTCCCTGCATAACCGTATTCGGTTCAGCTCGTTTCCCGCCAGACCATCCTGAATATAACCTGGCCAGGGAGGTCGGTCGGGAAATCAGCGCACTCGGGTTCACCGTACTCACAGGCGGCGGACCCGGCCTGATGGAAGCAGCAAATCGGGGAGCCAAAGATGCCCGCGGCAGATCTGTAGGTTGTAATATCATTCTCCCCAAAGAACAAAAACCCAACCCCTGGCTCGATAAATGGATTAATATCAACTATTTCTTCGTACGGAAAATTCTCTTGACCAAATACTCTTACGGGTATGTAGTATTGCCAGGCGGCTATGGTACGCTCGATGAATTTTTCGAGGCAATCACGCTGATTCAGACAGGTAAGTTCCAGAAATTTCCGGTTATTCTGATGGGAAGGAAATACCACGAAGATCTGTATAACCATCTCCAGCGTATGGTTGTCAATAAAACGATCGATCCCCAGGATCTAAATCTGTTTCTCTTTACAGATTCTGTTGATGAAGCAATGCTACACCTGAGAAAGTACGCGGTAGAAGGGTTCGGACTCAAAAAGAAACGCGCCTACAAACCGTTCTCTTTCCTCGGCGAACGTCGCTGGATTTACTGACAGGAATCAGGTTTCGACTTGTTCTGCGTCATTAAGAATTGTCAGATATATGCCTACTTTCGAATGTTGATTATTGAGTTCTCATAAAATACCAGACAAATGAACCAGACAAATGCTGCTATCGTTCCAGACTCAGGGGTCTGCAGTTTACTGATGGTGTCAAGCCCGGCTTTTAGCGAAGGCGGAATGTTGCCTGCGAAATATACCTGCGATGGTGAGAATGTCAATCCTCGGTTAATCATCGAAGGTGTTCCTGAAGAAACGGTTACACTGGCACTCATGCTAACAGGCTCCTGTAATGATCAATTCGAGTGGGCGCATTGGCTAGCCTGGAATATTAGTCCCGCTTCCACAATAGAGGAAAATTCAGAATTCCCCACGGAGGGTTTGAACTATTTTTCACGACACGGATACGAAGGGCCCTGTCCCAAATCAGGCCGACATAACTATTGCTTCAAAGTTTATGCACTTGATACAGCGCTTTCACTCTCCTCAGCCACCACAAAGGAAATGCTTGAAGATGCACTCAATGGACACGTATTAGCTTGCGGCAAGCTCAGTTGTGTTTACCAGCGGCCATTCAATTGAGAAAAAGATTCTTATTTGCCTCTTTGCTGATCAATCTCAGCTATTCACAATCCTTTACAGCCTAAACTTGTACCTGATTTAAAGACACGAACGGTGAACAGCGCTCCTTTGGCAATGTCACCGCTTCATCATAACTTCCCTAAATATGGAACGCATCATAGCCACAACCGATTTTTCAGAAAATTCCAGACCCGGTATTCGTTTCGCCATTCAACTGGCTCAGTCTCGTAATGCTGAACTGATACTGGTCCATGTTTATGAAGTATTAAGGGCCACTTTCTGGACCGACCAGGTTTATGAACAGTTTATCGAGAGGGGACGGGAGGCTATCATGCGCGACTACCCCGATTTCGTCCGGACTACCTACCATTCCATCGGACTTACACCACCGGCAGATTTGAAGACAGTGGCCCATCACAATCTCGATCCTGTCGACGGCATTATTGAATTTGCCCGGCAACAGAATGCCTCTTACATCTGCATCGCTACTCGCGGTGCAGGTCTCCTGCGCAAGATTTTCGGCACCAACACCAGCAAACTGATCCGCCTGTCACCAGTTCCGGTTATCTGTGTTCCCGGCAGCTACCAATTCGCTCCCATCTCAAAGATTATGTATGCCAGCGATATGAAGGACTATAGCGCAGAGCTGTCTCAGGTCGTAGCTTTCGCCAGGCCGATGAACGCCCGGGTAGAGCTCCTCCATATCGCCTGGTCCTACGAGATGGATACCGACAAGGAAGCATTGGAACAGGAACTGAAAGCACAACATAACTACGAAGTCCAGCTACACTACCAGCCTAATGATCTCGATAATGGCCTGCTTGATCAGATCAATAATGCTGTCGAAAGGTCCGAACCTTCATTGTTGGTTTTCTTCACTCATCAGGATCGCGACCTCTACGACAGGCTGCTGCTCTCCGGCAATGCCAAAGACTTCTCCTTCGATCCCACCATTCCCATGCTGAGTATTCCTAAAAGTCCTGAAACAGGCAATAGTGCGTGATATAGGTTGGTTCCGGAAAGGCCGTATCGCAAAGCAAAACAAATAAGGCTGTCCGGATTTGCCGGACAGCCTTATTTGTCTGTATGACCAATACTTTACCAGCGTTATTCCTCCGATTTCATCGTTGCGCCCTTACCATATTTTACGAACATGTTCAGGTAAAGCACCCGCGAGATCCGCATTAGCCAGGGTTGCAGAAGCAGTGTTATAGCCACTGACGCACCCAGCGCATAAAATATACTATTGTCCATATAGGAAAGGCCGATCAACACCCAGTAAGCTACAAAGCAGGCACCAAGCAACGCAACACTCAGGGCATAGCTAACATAGCCCGTACCGTAGTAAAAACCCACTTCCAGCTCATACTTCTGCCCACACTCCGGACATCTTTCCGGCATCCTGAGCAGGTCTTTTAAAGGGAAAATACTCTTCGTGCAGAACATATCCCCCTTCCTGCAATTCGGACATTTCATCTTGAAGATGCTCGGCAACAGGGCTGGTTTTTGCGTATCCATGATCTGACTTTTTATACCACAAAGTTAGCTTTTTCATCCGCAAGCCCCAGTGACGAATGTCACTATGTTCCAATCATTTCGCCTATAAAGCTATAGCCAAACACAACTACCCAATTAAACAATTAAACAAAAACACGATTAAACAATTAAACGATTAAACGAAAACACGATTAAACAAAAAAACAATCAAACAAATAAACCAAACAATTTCACATTTTTCCTTCCTACTTTTCATCTCAAATGCACCAGCTTTTCCGGACCAAGTCCATCCGACAAATAGAACAAGAAGCAGCTTCAGGACTCACTGACGCCCACGGCACCCCTGCCAGCCTCAAAAGAGTACTCGGTGTCCGGGACCTCACATTCCTGGGAATCGCCGCCGTCATCGGCGCCGGCATCTTCAGCAGCATCGGTAAAGCCTCCTACGACGGCGGACCCGGAGTCATCTTCCTCTACATCTTCACCGCCATCGCCTGCGGCTTCGCAGCGCTCTGCTATGCGGAATTCGCCTCCACCGTACCCGTCTCCGGAAGCGCCTACACCTACTCCTACGTCGCTTTCGGTGAACTATTCGCCTGGATCATCGGCTGGGACCTCCTCATGGAGTACGCCATCGGAAATATCGCCGTGGCCATCTCCTGGAGCGACTACTTCACCCACCTCCTCGAAAAAATCAATATCCATATCCCCGCCTGGCTTACCATGGACTACATGACAGCTCATGCCAGCTTCAACGAGGCCGCACCGGCACTCGAAGCCGGAACCGCAGCCGCAACAGTCGACGCCGCGGTAATGAATGGTTTCAACGCCTGGACCGAAGCCCCAGAGGTGTTCGGACTCAAAATGATCATGGACCTCCCAGCCCTGCTCATCGTCGCACTCATCACCTGGGTCGTCTACAGAGGTATCCGCGAATCCCGCCTCGCCAGCAATCTCATGGTCATGCTGAAACTCGCAGTCGTACTCTTCGTCATCGTCCTCGGCTCCTTTTACGTCAATCCCGATAATTGGTCACCTTTCACACCCACCGGCTTCAGCGGCATCATGAAAGGGGTCTCCGCCGTTTTCTTCGCCTACATCGGCTTCGACGCCATCTCCACCACAGCAGAAGAGTGTAAAAACCCACAGCGCGACCTCCCCCGGGGGATGATCTATTCTCTCATCATCTGTACCGTTCTGTACGTTGGTCTGGCCCTGGTCCTCACAGGCATGGTGCCCTACACCTCACTGAATGTTGGCGACCCCCTCGCAATGGTGTTCGATGCCGTCGGACTCCCTTTCGTCTCAGCCTTTGTGGCGGTTAGCGCCATCGTTGCCACAGCCAGCGTGCTCCTTGTGTTCCAGCTCGGTCAGCCACGCATCTGGATGAGCATGAGCCGCGATGGACTGCTCCCCAAAGCCTTTTCAAGAATCCATCCTGTCTATAAAACACCCTCCTTCGCCACCATCCTTACCGGCTTCGTGGTCGCCGTACCAGCTCTCTTCCTGAATCTGGATGTGGTCCTCGCCCTCACCAGCATCGGAACGCTCTTCGCCTTCGTCCTCGTCTGCGCCGGCATACTCGTCCTCCATAAAAAGCCCGACCGGCCCACCGGACGCTTCAGGGTGCCTTATGTCAATAGTCGCTATGTATTCCCCGCAATGTTCCTCCTCTCCCTCATTCTCATCAGCACGCTCGCACCCCGGCATTTCACCAGCCTCTGGTCGGTAGAAGGATTGCCCATGTTGATCTTCTGGATAGTCGCGCTCATTGTCGCCGTACTCAGCTTCGTACATCGTTTTTCTCTGATCCCCGTCCTCGGTCTCATTAGTTGCTTCTACCTGATGGCACAGGAAAGCTACACCAACTGGCTGCGCTTCCTCATCTGGCTGGCCTTAGGTCTGGTCGTGTATTTTCTCTACGGCGTTCGAAAAAGCAAACTAAGGCAGCAGGCAGAACAGGAATCTCAAACCAGCTAACGGAAACTGATAACGATAGCAGACATCTTCGGCGTGTGCGGTCT
>JAEYQO010000099.1 GCA_023409975.1 Bacteroidota bacterium
GTACCGCCTGGGAATGGTCTGTATTGGGCGGAGGTGCTCCGATTACCTCACTCAGTTGTACAAGCTGTAAAAATCCCTGGGCGAAGCCGAATGTTACCACAAAATATCTCGTGACATCCACTGCCGGGAATACCTTCTGTAATAAAATTGTCGACACTGTAGAAGTGATCGTTCTCCCACAGCCCGATTTCGATCTGGGTCCGGATGTGACCACCTGCGTGGGAGATTCCATTCAGCTCGATATCAATCTGAATCCCGAGCCGAACACCACCTATGAGGTGTACTGGTCACCTCCCACCTTCCTCAGCAACGACACCATCCCTGACCCTTGGTCGAAACCGACCTCGGATATGACCTATGAGGTCACGGTCGTTCCCGGTGGCATCGGACAATGCGGAGGCAGGGATACCATAACGGTTCATGTGCTGCAGGGATATACCATCTTCAATAGCGACTCAGCAATCTGCCTCGGAGCTTCCGTTCAGATCAATGCCATCGGCGACTCACGTTATACCTATAGCTGGGATCCACAAGCTGATGTGAACGGACCTTTCGATCTGAATCCTGTTATCACCCCTTCTAACTTTGGACCACAGACGTTTACGCTAACGGCTTCCTATCCTGGCTGTACGGATAGTGTAAGAACCATTGGATTTGATGTGCAGCCGGTACCGATGGTATTTGTCGGAGCAGACCAGATACTTTGCTACGGTGATACCGTGCATATGATGCCGGTGATCACACCTTCCGACACGCAGTACACGCAGTATTCCTACAACTGGAACCCTGGTGGTGGCCTGGATAACGGAAGTATTAAAAATCCGGTATTTACCGCCTTTGCCACCAGCACGGTGAGCCTGACGGTGTCCACACCAGCAGGGTGTCTGGGAAGTGATGACGTGACGTTCAGTGTAGTGCCAACTGAGTTTATTACGATCTCGGATGATACGGCGATTTGTCCTGGATTCGATGCAGAGCTCAGAGCCCTGGGCGGCAGTATCGCCAGTGTGATCTGGAATCCGGAGGAGTTTCTTGCTTCAGATCCTACCGGTATGACGGTTACGGCCCAGCCGGTCACAACAACCACCTATACGGTCATCGCCCGCGATACGAATTATTGTCTGGACACTGCTGAAGTAGTGGTAACTGTAAAACCGAATGCTGTGATCGATATGCCGGATAGTGTCAGGATCTATCCTGGTCAGAGCTATCAGATCGATCCACATACCAATGCACTGTATTTTGAATGGTTCCCGCCGATGGGTCTGAGTAATCCGCTGATCGCTGATCCGATAGCGCAGCCAGAGGTGGATACAAGGTACCGGGTGGTGGCACGTACAGAGTTTGGCTGTGAGGTCACGGACTCGATCGATATATACGTCAACCTCGATTCTCATATTGGTGTTCCCAATGCATTTGTTCCCGGGAATGGAGAAAACGGCCGCATCCGGGTGGTACGTATCGGAGATGCGATACTGAAGTCCTTTGTGATCTACAATCGCTGGGGTGTGAAAGTGTTCGAGAGCAGCAATATCGACGAGGGTTGGGATGGTCGCTTCAATGGTGAGCCGCAACCGATGGGAGTATATGTTTACGCTGTTGAGGCAGAAACACCTTCGGGCAGGAAGATCATGAAGCAGGGCAACATCACGTTGTTGCGATAAAAGATTGATCCTAAGAATAATGAGCCAGGTTAGAGATAGCCTGGCTTTTCTTTTTTCGTTAGAAAGAGGTCAACTGCTTCGTTTTTATGTGAGAGGATTTGTATATTCAATGCTTTAAAGTCTGGGAATGAGATACACCGTTACACTTTTGCTTTGTCTGGCTATGCTTGGCAAAGCACATCTTGCCAGTTCGCAGGCTGTGAACCTGGCACTTAGCGCAGTTGCTACCCACAGTGGAGGAGGCGCTTCTCCGAATTATGGTCCCGCATTGTATAACAACGGGGTGATACCACCACCCAATTCTGCAGGTATATTGCTTTGGGGATGGGTATCGACCAATGGCTGGATCGAGTTTACCTGGCCATCTCCTCAAATGGTAGCCAAAGTGAAATTACATAAGCAGAACAGACCACTCACAAATGCCACCCTTCAGTATTGGAATGGTTCTGCATATGTCAATATCATGACGTATTCGAGCACTACGAACAATATTACGGATTCGATGGTGTTCCCACCAGTTCAGACGACAAAGATCCGACTGGCAAACTGTCTCGCAACTACGAATCCCTCTGGAAACCCGAACCACGGGGAAATCGAAATATTTGGTCCTGCATTTCCTAATGACATGAGTGCAACAGCGATACTGAGTCCAGTTTCTGCGAGTCAGCAATGTTATTTCGGTGGCACTCAGGTGAAAGTGATGATCTGGAATGCGGGAAGCGACCCGCAAACTAATTTCCCGGTTTATGCGAACTATAGTGGTCCCGGAGGTTCTGGGACTATTACGTCTATGTATACAGGAACTTTGAATCCCGGAATGTTTGACTCGCTTGTGGTGGGAACAATTAATTCGCAACCAGGCAACTATAATCTGTTTGCCTATGCAGGCCTGGCCGGCGATCAGTTTAATGATAACGATACTACCGGCACGATCAGCTTTGCTATTTTACCGCCTGTCAACGGGCCAGAAGCCATATCAGATACAGTTTGTCTTGGTGATGCAGCTCAGTTGCAGGCTCTGGGTCCGGTTGGTACGCAGTTCAATTGGTATTCTGCTTCGAGCGGTGGAAACCTGATGCATTCCGGGCCTGTGCTTAACTTCCCTTCTCTGGTTCAGGATACAACGTTATTTGTCACGGCTACGCTCAACGGATGTGAAAGTGTTACCGTTCAGGTGAATGCTGTTGTCGGTCCTCCACCGGTAGTCAGTCTTGGTAATGATACCAGCTTCTGCGAGTCATTGCCTTTGATTCTGGATGCAGGTAATCCAGGAGGTGATTATACCTGGAGCACGGGAGACACAACCCGCTCGATCATACTGACAAATCAGTCGGGCACTTACTGGGTAACTGTTGATAAATATTGTCTGGGCTCAGATACTGTTCAGGTAGATATTGCACCGCTAGCCAGGGTGAATGGGATTTCCTATATCAGAATGGGACATACTTATCATTTTTCGCCTACAAATCCGCAGTTTGTAGATAATTATTTCTGGGACTTTGGTGACGGAAATACATCGACTTTGCAGAGTCCGGTACACAGTTTCTCCTATGCGATTAATGTAGAATCACAGGTGCGACTGATCGTATCAAATGTTTGTGGGGCCGATTCTGTAGGCAGGGAAGTGCCAACAAGCATCGTTGCAATAGAAGGAGGAGATGAGCAGATACAGGTATATCCAAATCCCGCTAAAGACCTTGTGACCATAGATGCGGGAAGGGTCCAAATGAAACTGATTCAGGTGTTGTCGGCAACCGGAACAGTTGTGGCCAAACAGGAGGTGAATGATGTAAAGGCAACACTCAGTATCCAGCATTTGCCTTCCGGTAACTACTTCATCAGGATACAGCATGCTGAAGGAGTGATGAATGAGCGGCTGCAGATCGTGCGGTAAGGAGCGGGTAGGATAGGAATTTGGAACACTACAGCCCGGCAAGCCGGGCTGTAGTGTTTTTCAGGTTCAGATTTTACATTTTTCAGACCTTGATCTATTGGCTGGTCGTGTGAGAGTTATTAGTTTGGTATCTGTATCCGAAAAAGAGCATCTATGCGAGCGTATTTTATTGCTATATGTTTAGTCTGCCTGATCTGCCCGTCAGTGACTTCTGGTCAGTGGTCCTGGTTAACGGGATCTGATGATTCCTTTGATGATCTGGCAACTGCTGTGGCTGTGGATGGAAACGGGAACACCTACGGTGTGGGAACGTTTACGAACACTCTTAGTTTGTCGGGTACAACAGTCCAGGTTAACGGTGACATTTATTTCTCCGACGCATTTATAGCAAAATGGGATCAGCAAGGGAACCTGAAATGGCTATTGAATGTTGGTGGGCCGGGTCTTGATGACGGTGCGGCCGTCGCTGTTGATAATGCAGGTAACATTTACATGGGCGGCGTTTTTATGGACACCGTTCAATTTGGGAATGCCACCCTTGTGAGTGCAGGGCAGCGGGATATATTTCTGGCTAAACTCGACAGTACTGGACAGGTATTATGGGCAAAGTCATTTGGCGGTCCTGGTGAGGAGGTGCTAGGTGTCAAAGCGGGAGGTTCTTTGAAAATTGCACCAGATCAATCAATTTACTTTGTAGGGAGCTTTTCTGGCACTTTTTTATTTGATCAGCATCTAGTGAGTGCAGGGGGAGCGCAAGCCGGATTTATCGCAAAGCTAGATTCCAGTGGAAGTGTAGAAACGGTGTTCTCAATTGGTGGAACGCAGTCTGTTCTGGTTAGAACGCTCACAGTTGATTCGAATTATAACGTTGTGATTGCAGGCATTTTCCTTGGGTCCGAAATAAACTTTAGTAGTCAGGCATTCTGGAGCCCTAACGTGGGTTTTATGCTTGGGACAGCCTATGTGGCTAAAATCAATAGCTCATGGAACCTCGAATGGGCAAAGCTTTTCGGAGGGTCTATTACTTCAGGGGGTACCTCCGGGGGGGCAGTATTGGACGGTTTTCACTGCATTGACAATGCTGCAAACATCTATTTGGCCGCCATCCAAATGGATTGTGAAATGGACATTGGTACTGCTGTCTTGCCTAATTCTGGAGGAATGAACGCATTTTTGATGAAGTTCAATCCGCAGGGGGGAGTGGAATGGCATAAATATCTTCATGGACCTTCAGCCGAAAGTGTAGCTGCGTTGGCCTGTGATGAGCAGGGCAATGTTTACCTGGCAGGATCAGGTTCTACGGGTTCTGTGATAGGTACAGACTCACTTTCAATCATCGGAGCTGAGCTATTTATTGCGCAGTTGTCAAGTGCAGGATCGTTGCAAGGTACCCTTTACTCAGATGGCTCGTCATCGAAGATAGCCAGTGAAATCGTGGTAAAGGATAATAATATTACTCTTGCAGGAAGATGGTCGGGTAATGATCTTGTGCTGGGCTCCCATGTTTTAAATTCTACAACAAGCGGATGGGATGTCTTTTTCGCAAAAGCGGCAACGCCAACTTCTGTGCAGTCGCTGACTGAAAATTCAAAGCCGGAAATACTGGTATACCCAGTTCCGACATCGGCCTACCTGAATGTGCTTTCTGACGAAAAGATTGAAGAACTGAAAATTGTTGACCTTAAAGGGCAAATCATGTTAGAATCAAAATTCGCAGAGACTAAAATTTTATCTATTGAAGTTGAGCAACTTCCTGTCGGGACATACTGCATTATTGTCGTGACCGCAGGAGGAAATAGAATCGTAAAAAAAATCATCAAACTTTAAAAAGCAATGTTATGAGACGATATTTCATTTTGTTGTTAGTTTTTTTGAGTTCTGGCTACTGTGGAGTGGCTCAGACGGTCTGGTTTGAAGCAGAGGGGAAAAACCATTATAGAGTTTCGGGGGATTTCAACCCTGGGTCAGACATCCAGTTCGGAGTCAATACCGATGGGGGAAAGATCATTAAGAGCTTTGTGCTCAAAAATGACGGTACTGCGCTTCTTGTTACAGGAAAGGACTTTAAACCGGAATTCATCTTGAATGATAATAAGTTAAACAAAGATGGTATCCGAGGCACAGGTATGGTCGAATACCTGAACGAAAAGCTGTTCTATCTTGATGCCCTGGAGCTTTCCATTCCGAATTTGACGCTGGACTGGAAGGCGCAGGTCAATTCCAGCGAGCGACTGGTTTTTGAAGTTGTTTTTACTGGTGATGGAAAGGACCTGGTAATAAATACCCTCGAAGTTGGTTCTACTAATGGTATTCAAGAGTTTCAAACGATCCTGCCGTCACTCCTATCAGAGATGAAAGGATATATCACCATCAGGGTTCTCAAGGGGAAGAACGAACTCTACAAAAGTTCGAACTTAAAGGTCGGGAATAGCCTTGAGACGCTGGTTTATCCAACCGTTGTTACAACATCCATTACCATTAAAGCTGAACAACCAGACGTATTCCAAATCGTAGATGTTCAGGGAAAGTTGGTTAAAAAAGAGCAGATGAGGAGCCAGGAACATTCAGTTGATGTTTCACATTTAAGTGCAGGTACCTATTTTATCATTTTTGAAACTTCAGATAAAGGCAGTTTGAAGTTCGTTAAGAAGTAATTTTCTGTTAGACTTTTAACACTGCAGCCCGGCAAGCCGGGCTGTAGTGTTTTTCAGGTTCAGATTTTACATTTTTCAGACCTTGAACTATTGGCTGGTCGTGTGAGAGTTATTAGTTTGGTATCAGGATCCCAAAAACCGCATTTATGAGAGTTAATTTTATTGCTATATGCTTAGTCTTTCTGATCTGCCCGTCAGTGACTTCTGGTCAGTGGTCCTGGTTAGCGGGATCTGATGATTCCTTTGATGATCTGGCAACTGCTGTGGCTGTGGATGCAAACGGGAACACCTACGGTGTGGGAACTTTTACTAACACTCTTAGTTTGTCGGGTACAACAGTCCAGGTTAACGGGGACATTTATTTCTCCGACGCATTTATTGCAAAATGGGATCAGCAAGGGAACCTGAAATGGCTATTGAATTTTGGTGGACCGGGACTTGATGAAGGTACGGCCGTCGCTGTAGATAATGCGGGTAATATTTACATGGGCGGTGTTTTTATGGACACCGTTCAATTTGGGAATACCACCCTTGTAAGTGCAGGGCAGAAGGACCTATTTCTGGCTAAACTCGATAGTACTGGCCAGGTATTATGGGCGAAGTCGTTTGGCGGTCCTGGTGAGGAGATGCTTGGTGTCAAAGTGGGTGGTAGTTTAAAAATTGCCCCTGATCAGTCAGTTTACTTTGTAGGGAGCTTCTCCGGCACTTTTTTATTTGATCAGCATCTGGTGAGTGCAGGAGGAGCACAAGCCGGATTTATTGCAAAGCTAGATTCCAGTGGAAGTGTAGAATCAGTATTCACCATAGGAGGATTGCAACATATTCGAGTTAGAACGCTCACAGTTGATTCGAATTACAACGTGGTCATTGCAGGCATTTTCCTTGGGTCCCAAATAAGCTTTAGTAGCCAGACATTCTGGAGCCCTAATGCGGGTTTTATGGTTGGGACGGCCTATGTAGCTAAAATCAACAGCTCCTGGAACCTCGAATGGGCAAAGCTTTTCGGAGGGTCAAATACCTCAGGTGGTACCTCCGGGGGGTCTGTATTGGGCGGTTTTCACTGCATTGACAATTCTGGAAACATCTATTTGGCCGCCATCCAAATGGATTGTGAAATGGATATTGGTACTGCTGTCTTGCCCAATTTTGGGGGATCGAACGCTTTTTTGATGAAGTTTAATACACAGGGGGGAGTGGAATGGCATAAATATCTACATGGGCCTTCAGCCGAAAGTGTAGCTGCGTTGGCCTGTGATGAGCAGGGGAATGTTTACCTGGCAGGATATGGCTCTACGGGCTCAATGATAGATACAGACTCTCTTTCAATCAACGGAGGTGAGTTATTTATTGCGCAATTGACAAGTGCAGGATCTTTGCAAGGTACCCTTTACTCAGATGGCTCGTCATCGAAGATAGCCAGCGAAATCGCGGTTCAGGATAATAATATTACTCTTGCAGGAAGGTGGTCAGGTAATGATCTGGTGCTGGGCTCCCATGTGTTAAATTCTACAACAACAAGCGGATGGGATGTCTTTTTTGCAAAAGCTGCAACGCCAACTTCTGTGCAGTCGCTGCCGGAAAGCGTCGGTATTGCAATTCAGTTGTATCCAAATCCGGCTACAGACCTTGTGACCGTAGATGCGGGAAAGGTTCAAATGAAATTGATTCAGGTGCTATCGGCAACGGGAACTGTTGTGGCCAAACAGGAGGTAAATGATGCCAGGGCAACACTGAATATCCAGCACCTGCCTTCCGGCAACTACTTCGTCAGGATTCAGCATGCTGAGGGGGTGGTGAATGAGCGGCTGCAGATAGTGCGGTAGGGAGTACGATTGAAATTTAGAACACTAGAGCCCGGCAAGCCGGGCTCTAGCTTTTTATAAGATGTTTGATATAATTATCCCTGTAATTCTTTAATTCTGAGCGTCAGTTTCTCAGAGCGTTCTTTCTCCTCCAGGCATTTAGTTGCGATCCAGGACTTCTCTTCCAGGCAGCTATAATACTTCTCTTTATAGTCGAGATTAGCCTCCAGTTCGTTCATTGTCATGGCACCAGTTCCTACGAGTAACCAATTGAGGTTGAGCTCCGGATAACGGTTGCCCAGATCTTGAATGATCTGACAACTGGGCCAGGCATTTTCGGTATTGAAGAGCCTGTATAGCTTCTGCGGTGAGGAATATCCCAGTTCCTGTGCGAGACCGATAACGCCCATTTTTTTGTATTCCAGGAACTCTTTGAGTCGTTTGACAAGGTCTACCATCGTAATCAAAGTTTTAAAACGTCCGGGTCCCAACTATTCATTGGCAGTTGAGTGTTGGAGAATAGTGCGTAAATTACAATACAAAATCGTTGCAATGAAATGTCCCAACTGCGGAGAAACCCTCCTGATGACGCACAGAAATAATGTAGAGATTGATTATTGTCCTCAGTGCCGTGGTATCTGGCTGGATCGCGGTGAACTGGATAAGATCCTTGAATTGGCAGAGAAACAATATCCGGGACAAAGCGGTGCCCGTTCTGAATACAACGAAAGGGATTATGACTATAAAAAACACAAGAAACCTTACCGGAAGGGAGGATTCCTGGGAGACTTTTTTGACTTCGATTAACGACAGGAGACTACAGAAAAGGGGCGTAAATCACTGCCCCTTTTATTTTTCGTACCTTTGCAGTCCCGAAGCTTTTTTACTTGTCTCATTCGAATTGAATGAGTTCGGTGTTTCTAATCTCAGGGTTTTATTCCCGCCGGCAACAGCCATCACTTCGTTGCACCATTTACGGGCTTTTTCGGGTTCAGATTTGTAAACTACTCCTCTGTTGAGGATACAAACCAATTTTTATGATACAAACGAAAGTTTATGACCATTTACATCAACCTACCCCGCAGGAGCGCAACCATATCGCACGTTTCCTGTTTACGTATCTTGATGAGTATGGTGATACACTAGTAGACATTCAGAAAGCTATTGACTACGCCCTCAAAATGAATGAGACCGATGGCGGCCTCATCGTGACTGCACGGGAGAACAATGTTCTTGTCGGAGCAGCAGTGATCAACAGGACGGGGATGGAAGGTTACATCCCAGAAAACATCCTGGTCTATATCGCAACCCATACCAGATTCAGGGGTAAAGGCATCGGATCGATGCTCCTGGAAACCATCATAGGACATACGGATGGCAATATTGCACTCCACGTAGAGCACGATAATCCTGCAATTCAACTGTACAGGAAGTTCGGCTTTACCAATAAGTATCTTGAAATGAGGTTAAACAAAAAGGAGCAAATGCATGGCCTATCTAACGCTTGACACCAGAAAACTGAATTATAATTACCGTTACCTGAACACCCGTTTTAAAAGAAACAATATCGACTGGGCCATCGTGTCCAAACTACTCTGTGGAAACGAACTCTATCTCAGTACCCTCGCGGAATTGGGAATCAGTCAGATCTGCGATTCCAGGATCACCAATCTTAAAGCTGTACGCAAGGTGATGCCAGAGGTGGAAACCATTTTTATCAAACCACCAACGCCACGAACGGCGGCTAGGATCGCAGCATATGCCGACATCAGTTGTAATACATCTATCGCGACGATCCAGGCCCTGTCCGATGCAGCCGTTTCTATGGGAATTGTTCACAGGATCATTATCATGGTCGAGACAGGTGAATTGCGGGAAGGTGTGCTTCCTGAAAATCTCTCCTGGTTCTACCGGCAGATAAAGGATCTGCCCGGCATCCGGGTGATCGGATTGGGCACCAATCATGCATGTATGTACGGGGTTCTTCCGTCGTTCGAGAATTTGCAGACGCTGGAGAATTGCCGGAAAATGCTGGAAACAGAATTCGGATGTGAGTTGGAGCTCCTTTCGGGTGGCGCAAGCGTGGCGATACCCCTGATCGGGACAGAGGAGATGCCAGAGACGATTAATCATTTCAGAGTGGGGGAAACCCTGTTCTTCGGAATGAATGTGTTTGACAATACGCCGATTCCCTCTATGAAACAGGACATATTCATGCTGCATGCGAATATTATTGAGTTAAGGCAGAAGCCAACCCAGCCATTCGGCAATTTCGGCTTTAACCTTACGAAGGATAAGAAGCTACCATCGGAAAGGAAGAAGTCGGAGACCAGTAGCCGGGCGATACTGGATGTAGGATTACTGGACCTTGACGTGAAGCATCTGATACCCACTGATGAATCGATTACGATCAGTGGAGCCAGTTCGGATATGATGGTGGTAGATCTTGGTAAAAATGAAGGTGCCTACCGGGTAGGGGATACGATTAGTTTCCGCCTCGATTATATGGGTGCGCTGAGAGCTATCAACTCACGCTATATTGATAAACGAGTTCTTGCAGATGTACCTGAGTTTCAACATGCAAACCGTCTGGTTTTGGCGGGATAAGATCCTGGCTTGAGGTAACTTAAAAATGGGAGAGGGTCCGGCGAAGCCGGACCCTCTCCCGTACCCCTACAGGTCTTGATTACTATCAAAACGGGGTTTCTTCCCCCACTGTCGCGGCAGGTCCCCGCACATCTTCACGATTTTTGGTGTGAACTTACCAACCACATCCACGAGCTGCTTCTGACTTTTCATCACTTCTGCAATATCCTTATAGGCAAAAGGAGCTTCGTCCAGTCCGCCTCCTAATAAGGTTACCCCATATTCCTTCAGCACCGCTTTCAGTGCATCCCGAGTAACGGAACTCAGGGCCATCGTCCGACTCATTTTTCTCCCGGCACCATGAGATGCGGAGCTGAGCGATGCAGCCTCACCTTTACCCTTTACAATGAAGCCATCTGCTGTCATGGATCCCGGGATGATACCGAGAACACCTTTGCCGGCAGGCGTTGCACCTTTTCTGTGGACAATGACTTCCTTGCCTTCGTACAACTCTTTCCAGGCAAAATTGTGGTGGTTTTCCACCATCTTCACCGACGTCCTTCCGAGCTGACGGGCAATTTTTGCATGAATCACATGGTGACAGGCACTGGCATAATCCCCTGCGAGATTCATGGCTATCCAGTACTCCATACCTTCTTCTTCGTTAAGGTCTAGCCATGCCAGATTCGCAGCTTCAGCAGGCAGCTTTCTTTTTTCTTTGGCTACCCTCGTGTAATGGTTCGCGATGCCTGCACCCAGTGCTCTTGATCCGGAGTGAGATAAGAGTCCCAGGTAGCTTCCAGCTTCCACCCCAGGCAGCTCGTTGTTGTCTTCAATTTCGACAATTCCGAATTCGACAAAGTGATTGCCGGAACCGGAGCTTCCGAGTTGCTTCCAGGCTCTTTCCTTAAGTGTTTTCAGAAGCGGCAGTTCATTGAACTCTTTCCTGTCCATCACTTCATGATCTTCGGGAGTTTTGAAGGTGGCTCCGCTACCAAACAGCGTAGCGGCATTGAGCTCTTTCTCGAAGTAGGACTTCCGTTTCGTTAAATCCAAAGGATCGATGTCGAAGATGCTCAGGCACATTCTGCAGCCGATATCGACCCCCACACCGTAAGGGATCACAGCGTTATCCGTTGCGAGGACGCCGCCGATGGGCAAGCCGTAGCCATGGTGTGCATCTGGCATCAATGCGCCCGCTACGGTTACAGGTAGCTTTGCTGCAACAGACATCTGCTTCAATGCACCTTCTTCAATGTGATCTCTTCCGAAGACATTGTAGGGAACCCCGGTTTCGATGAGTGTTATTTGCTTCTGGTCGCGTTCTTCTTTCTCGATGAGTGCGGCTGCAATCTTTCCGAGAAATTCATCGTCGAGGTAAGATTCAGGGTTTGCGAGGACCTTTTGCAGCAGTACCATTGCATCCTCAAAAGAAGTGTATTTGTAGTGTTTATGCATTACCTCCATGGCAACGCTTATTGCAGGAGATTCCGGAAACCCGATGTTTCTTAAATCCTTTCCTCTTAGTTTTAGTTTATTCATTGGTTTGTTTTTTGGGATACAGACACATAGCGCCGTATCCGGGCGAAGTAAACTTCAACGCCTTGTTAGTGAGTTTCGTTTGTGTGGTTTAGACGATCAGGTGTCACAACTACTTTCCATAGCCGCGTACAGTTCGTATTCGGCCACCGACGATTGTCAGTATTTTCTACTTATTAAACTTTGGTGCCGTTAATTCGGCTGTAGGATAAATTCACCTGATTGGCGGTGAAGTGAGCTTTCAAGAGCAGTCAGGCTACCCGTCGCTTTCGTTGTCGAGTTGGTTTACCTGAGAGAGCCTGCAGCAGTACATAGCAGTCCCAGGTAGCTTTTTGAAGCATATTCCCGGAGTTGTATGGAAGGTGTAGTTGCATCTTGTTTAGTTTTTACTCAAAAGAAAAGCCCCGCGTGAATGCGGGGCTTTTCTATGCTGTTATAATAGCTAATCTCATTGCATCAAATGCCCCGCAAGCGCTAAAGCCTTAGTGGCTAAGCGGCCTTTATTTATGTTGATATTTGATTGAGGCATCTGAGAAAATTCTTTTGATTTGAGATGCAAAGGTAAATTCAAATTCTAGTAATGCAATACTTTTAGGAAAATGTTTTTGACGGGTAGGGTAGATGGATCTTTTCTCAAGTGGTTTTCAGCTCCGGGAATAGCCCGTATTCGAGTTTAGCTCATACGGATCGAGAGCCCGGGATATACGATTTGGAAGTAGGGCGAAATAGACTCTTCAGATAGATTTGGCATTTTGAAAGCTACTTCAAAGAATACCAGGTGCCTTTGCCGATTCCATTTCTTCGCAAGTGATTGAGTGAAACGAGATTTTCAAGATGGCCTTAGCATATACCCGTTTAAAGCTGATATAAACGTCGTGCGACCAAATAGCGAAGAAGCAATAGCGTGGGGGAAACAAAATACAGCATAGCTCTCTGCCAATACCTCTTGCGAATCATTGGCGCTAATGTGGACAATATCTTATTTTCACTTGTGAAAGCTGCTTTGCCTATGAGTTCTGTTCCTTTAGCGAGGAAGCCATGTGATGTCATCTGTATGTTGCCTTTAAAGCTTCGGACCATACAGGACGGCGATGTTTTTATGTTTCCTACAATGGATGTGTATTCTGAATTCCTATTTCAGGCTCCGGTCGAGCGAGGTGATGACATGGAATATCTGTTAAAGAGTATTCAACTTCTTCTGAATAACAACGATTTTAAAAGTAAGAAGGGAAAACGTTTTGTACTGGTGCTGCCTGAATACCAGGAACATCGTTCACAGATTGAGTTACTGATCCGACCTCATGGTGGGAGCTTGATTTACAATCAGGTGTACGTTGAAAACAGAATGGCACCCGCTATAGAATATTTTTTAAAAACTGTGAAAAACCGGCGGTAAAGGGATTCTATGCGATACAAAGTCCGGGCAATCTCATGGTATATGTCAGGTTACACTTAGAACAAACAGAACAGATTCCAGGCAAGAACCGGGTAACGATGGTTTTGCCATCCGTTCATTGATATCCACGATTCGAAACAGGTCCGGCATATCTTGAGTTTGACATTTTGACTGTGCCCAATGAAAAAGGCTTTCAGGGTTTTAACCGCAGCAATTGCTGCGGTCTGTTTTGCTCCCCCTGTAGGACTTGAACCTACGACCCCCTGATTAACAGTTGGCTGATTTATATTATGTGATTATTGTTCTTGTATAATTTGATAGCTCCTTTGCTTGTCTGTCAAGGCTTTTGATCAGGGGGGCTGCTCCAGCGCTTAAATGTCTCTCGAAAACGTGGAACGCACAGCATTGAGAGCTTTATTGCGACATTTTTATTTACACTACGGTTTCTTACAAACAAAGGTGATAACAGTGACACGTCTACACGGGCAACATGGCAGTGGCATTAATTATTTGATAATGAGCGAATTGAGGTTGAACTAAAGAAGATCGTTGAGATTGTACATTTCTGGCATACAAGTTGATAGAAAGGTATTGCTGAGGCTGAAATAGGCTGATGGTGATATGTTTAAGTTATGGAGATTTCTCCACTTCTCCAACAGCTCAGGCAGTACTGCCAGAGCTTGGAGAGGAGTACCTGTAAGAAGATTGGTAATGACAAGAACCAGTTGGATTATAAGGGCTGAATACTTCACTGCTTTCATATATCTGATGTTCAAGTGTCCTCCTTGTAATGCTATTCTTAGCGATAACAAGAATGCCCGAAAGGTTTTGCCGAGTAGGTTTCGGAGTAGTAACCATTTGCAATCCAGCAAGCGCAGGTGGAAATACGACGAGTCCATCATTATATGATGGATAGAAGTGCCGGAAGTATTATTAGAATGCTTTTATAGGCCATAGTGGATGAAGGCTTTTGAAGTGAAAAGCTTCGCAGATGGAGGCGGTCTGTAGCCAAGCAATGATTTATTTTACATTGCACACTAGCTGATAGTCAAATGCTGGTTAAACTATCAGCTAGTGTCCCAATAAACTCAACCATGTACAATGAAGATGTATGGGGAGAATGGGTTGTGCGAGAGTCAAAAAATTATAGAGTTATAGATGGCAAACAAAAGTATCTACAGAAGGGCTATCTGCATTTTGATAATCGTTTCTGGTTTCCGGAGAGGATTGAGGAGCTTAAGGCTTTAATTGCAAATGGTTTGGTATCAACAGACGGATACTGGGCATTTTCACCGTTCATTAAGATTCTCGTAAAATCACCTCGTTTCAGGTGGCAGGAAGAAATCAAGCAATATGAGCTTGAAACAAAAATTCGTCCGATATGCTTTGCTGCCCACAAAGATTCACTTATATTAAGCTATTACGCCTTTGCTTTAGCGAGAAAGTATGAAGACTATATTGAGCGGTCGTGTAGAGCGAATAACATCCTAGGTTTATCGGACTCTATACTTGCATACCGTCCGAGCAGAGGGAAGAACAACATTCAGTTTGCTAAGGAGGTGTTCGATGCAGTAAAAAAACATGGTACCTGCTCAGCAATTGCTTTAGATATAAAAGGGTATTTTGACCATCTTGACCATGGGATACTCAAGAAGAACTGGATTAAAATATTGGGGGAAGGTTTACCTAAAGACCAGTATCGTATTTACAAGGTTCTTACAAAGTACAGCTACGTATCTAGCAAAAGTCTTCTCAAAAAGTATAGACCAAATCCTAAAAGAGAAGAAGCGATGCCCACAAAATACTTGGATATTGTACCAGGCAATACTACACACGAAAAGTTTGAACATCTTCGTCAGTCTCGGTTAGTTGTAACGAACGATAAACCAGAGCGAAGAGGTATTCCTCAAGGTTCACCTATGAGTTCAGTATTGTCCAATATTTATCTGGTGGAATTCGATGAAGATCTGTGTTCCAAGGCACAGGAAGAAGGGTTCTTGTATCGAAGGTATTGCGATGACATACTAATTGTATGTGCTACGGAAAAGGCTGACGAGCTAAAGAAATATATAACTGATAAAATCTCTTCAGAGGATTTTAATCTGGAAATCCAGGACCGGAAGGTTGAGTTAATTGATTTCCGTCCCAACTCTAGAGGAATAATCCGAGCGTTTAAGCGAGCAAAGACTGATAAAAGTAAGCCTGTTCAGACAAACGAGACCAATGAAAAGTTCTATTATAAGTCTCTACAGTATCTGGGCTTCGAGTATAATGGACGTTCTATATTAATTCGACCATCTAGTTTGTCGAAATACTTCCGCAAGATGAAAAGAAGGCTTACTAAGTCGGTTCTGATGGCATATGGCAGGGGTGAAAAGTCTGATAAGGTGCATCTTCGCCAGATTCTTGAACGATATAGCCATTTCGGGCGCAGGAATTTTTTAACCTATGCTTACAAGGCTGCATCTGCCCAATACAAAAATTCAAAGGGTGAAATTAAAGAAGGTATGAACTCAGAAGCTATCAGAAGGCAATTGAGAAGGCATATAGGGGTAATGCAGCATGAGTTAAACAAGAAGAACGAGCAGCGTTTTAAGTATAAATCTTATAAGGGAAAGAAACCAATGCATAAAGAAGTGACACTCCAGTGATCAGATACCTAGTTGGGCTGTTTACCCAATAAATTGAGATTAATTACTCAAGTTTGTGACTTTTTTAAGTGTTTCTCCTTCTGCGTCAAGACCTGTGTAATCGGTAACCACAACTACACAATTTTCGGCAACCAGGAGTACATAAGTTTCGGCAACAATGAATACACAGTATTCGGCAACATGAGTGCAGATAAATCGGCAACAATGAGTGCAGAGTTTTGCAGGCTAAATCAGTCTGTTGATGGCACTTACATCGCAT
>JAEYQO010000059.1 GCA_023409975.1 Bacteroidota bacterium
GGGTGTGATTTGGCTGGTTTTCTCAGATCCGTAACTAAACCCCCGGCTGTAACCGTAACTTTGGGAGAATCATAGAGGCTGAGTCTGCGTTTCAGAGATATGGCGGGTTTCCCCGGACAACAGTGAATAGATATGTACGCACAGCTCTATAAAACAAGAAAATATTGCATAATAAATTTATCGGTTGTAATTTGGCGGCTTCAATCATTTCATTAATCACTCCCTTATGAAGAAAGCAAGCCTTATGTGCATCTTCCTGGTTGTTTTGCAACTAGGAAACGAAGCGAGCGCACAGGTGGCTAAGGTGGATGTTGCAGCAGACAAAATGAGCGACAGCCTGGCCTATGAGAAACCTCTTTTACAAAGACCAAAAACAGTAAGTGTACTGCTGGGAACTCAGGGCATTGGCCTTTCGGGTAAGCTGGCTGTAATGCCACAGCTGAATGTCAGACTTGGATTCAGCTACATGGCTGCTAATTACAACATGGACTTCGACCTGGCAGATTTTGATGCAGAGATCAAGGCAGACGGTAGCCTGGGCAACGTACATCTCCTTGCCGAGTACCGCCCCTTCCCTCGCTCCAGCTTCCGGGTTGTCGGCGGATTTGCCTACTTCTTCGCAGGAATGGCAACAGTTGAAGCACAACCAAAAGGCACCTACAGCTATGGCGATATTCCGATCACCGGCGATCAGGTAGGTAAACTTACCGGTACGGTAGATTGGGGAGGTATTGCGCCTTACATCGGTATCGGCCTGTTCAATTCCATGCCTGAAAAGAAGTTCAATGTGACGATGGATCTGGGTACCTATTACCTCTCAAAGCCAAAGACAACACTGGAAGGAACGAATATGCTGGCTAATAATAAGGAAAATGAAGCGCAGTTGGACGAGAACCTGAAAGGATACCGCTGGCTGCCCGTTCTACAGGTGAGCTTCAATTATCGAATCAATTAATCCCTAAACAACAACTGAAATGAAAAAGCAATTATACTTTTCAATCCTTGCCGCTCTGGCATTCCTTCAGGCCTGTAAAAATCCTACGGAAAACCTGAACGTAAGCATTTCACCAGATGTGATCAAGTATATGGTGGACGTAAAGGTTGTCGATTTGGACCCTAACGTCCCTATCCGTCCTAATGCTTCCATCGCGATTGGAGGAAAGGATGCAGGTTATGTATATAATATTGCTGGCGAGAAGAACCTTAATATGGAAAACGGCCAGATCACGCTTGGGATTGACCCGGCAAGAATCCCTACTGATGCAGATCCTTTGGATATCATTATCCAGGTCGATGCTGAGGGTTACCTTCCGGAAGAACTTCCCCTTAAGATTGGCCCTCAGGAGTTAACTAAATCAGTGACAATCCCACTGGTTAATATGTGGAGATCCTATGACGCATTGGAACTAGAGATCAAATCTTTTAAACTACAGAATGGTGCGATTTCGTCAAATGCTTTTGTAAAAGCCAAGACTACAGAAGATTCAGCATATTATGATGACGGCCTGACAACTGTTGTTTTGCCAAAAGGCACAAAATTCTATTACTACAACTACGAACAAACTGGCACCTATCGTGGTGTAAAATTGCCATTGAATACCCAACCGGACACTGCCTACGTCAATGGAAAGATGTATATAGGAACCGTGTCTACGCCTTACCAGGATACTATTGAATATCCAAGGATGGGTTACGTTAAAAAGTTTGTTACCGGCAACGACTCGCTGGTTGTTGCGGCATATTATGCAACAGGTTACGATGTCGATGTAAAATTCTCGTATCCAGGATCAACATTAAACGGCCAACCGATCTCTATTCTAAATGGAGCAACGGTTCGCCAGGACGAGCTGTTATATGAGTCTGCAGTTGCAAAACGCCTTGCTAATGTTTCTTTCATTGCTTACGTAAATATCGACGGCGCACGCAGAAAGGTTAACGTTTTACCTGACGCTGCCAGTAAATGGTTTACCAGTTATAAACTCAAACAGAATATGCACAACCCTATAACTGGTCAACCCCTGAAGGAAGGTGATTCACTAGAGGTTGGAGTAAATCCTTATGAAGGTAAAACAATGCGTACGGTCGTTAAGAAAGCCGCCAATGGTGATCTTCGCGTAGAAAGCCAGGCAACAGAAGTTGGTTTCTATTATAAAGCTAATTACACCTACGAGTTTGCTTACAACTTCACTATGTACACTCCGTCCAGTTCAGATATTCCAGATCCCGAAAATCTTACAGCCTACGGGTACATCGACCTTGGAAAATATGGCATGAGCTTACCATTGTACTACTACAATGGTTCGAATTATTCCGTGGCAAATAAGATCGCTTCAAAGGATCCGATCAAACAGAATGACTGTAGTGTAACCGTCTATTATGCAGACCAGTTCAGACTTTCAAGAAAAGTTCCTTTAGGGGATGTGAACGTATATGAACCAGAAGTGTTCAACGGTCTTCCACCGGCTATAGATTTTACCTGCAGGTTCTACTGCGAAAAAGGAGAAGCTTATGTCTATCCAAGTGCATTGTTAGAGGTTTACGCTAATAACCGGCTTTTTAAATGCCGTTTCGTAAATGGCAAATGGGCCACTCGTGGTATGGTGGAAGGCGATATGATCTCTGCTCAGGCCTGGATTGGAAATTACTACTTCAATTACAATAATGTCCAACTCGAAAACCCCATGCTTATTGAGAAAGATATTCCGGGTAACGAGTCTATTTGTATGTAGCACATCACCACGATACAATAAAAAAAGCTGGCCCAGAGCCAGCTTTTTTTATTTTGTACTTATCTGAGTACCAAAGAAGTACGTTCCCTCTGGAAATTTCCCCCTAAACATACCCCAGTACTATGTGTTGCATAGTTCCAGCTTTTGCCTAAATTGCAGGTAAATGAGGAGCCTATGAATATAGAAAATACAGCTTCGCAGATGAGGAAGGGACTGCTCGAGCTGTGTATACTGGGAATCATTCACAGAGAGAAAGAAGCCTACCCTAGTGATATCCTTAACCAACTTAAGGATGCTAACCTGATCGTACTGGAAGGAACTTTGTATCCACTTCTTACAAGGTTGAAGAATGCAGAAGTACTTACCTATCGCTGGGAAGAATCCGCTGCAGGTCCTCCCAGAAAGTATTACTCGCTGACGAAGGCTGGCCTGAAACTCTACCACCAGCTTCGCGAAAACTGGGAAGAGTTAAGTCAATCAGTTAATCGTTTAACCGTTCAAATATAAAAGCATATGCAACGTATCATTCAGATCAATATCGCGGGAAGGATGATCCCCATTGAGGAGGATGCCTACCTGATCCTGAGGGAATATATCAGCTCGCTGGATCGCCACTTTGCCAATGAGCCGGGGAAAACGGAGATCATTCTGGACATCGAAAGCCGTATCTCAGAATTGTTCTCCATCAGGCTGCAGACTGGCGCCCCCTGCATCAATGAAGATGATGTAAAAAAGGTGATTGAAACGCTGGGACCAGCCTACACCCTGAGCGCAGAAACCGCCGAAGCCACAAACCCTTATCTACCCACACCCTATGTTGGCCCAGCGAAAGGCACAGGAAGAAGACGGTTGTACAGAAATCCAAACGACAAGATGTTAGGCGGTGTCTGTGGCGGTCTCGCCAGTTACTTCGACGTTGATCCGGTAATCATCAGACTGGTGCTGGTCATCCTGTTCCTCGGAGGAGGTATCGGTCTGATTGCCTATATCATCGCATGGATCGTCATCCCTCTCGCGCGCACTCCGGAAGAACTTGCTGAAATGTCCGGTGGTTCACCGATCACGTTTCAGTCCATGAAACAAAATGTGGGCGAAGAGCTACAGGATCTGAAGAAAAGAGCTGAGTCCATGAGCAGAGAACTCAGGGGCTATTTTAGCAGGAAGTAACCCCGCATTGACCGTTCTGTGAGGCCTTCCATCCCTACAGACGGACATTACATCAGGTAACAGCACAATTTTAGCTGCTCACCAGCATCCATAAAAAAACTCCAGTATCAGATACTGGAGTTTTTGATATGGATATCCCACACTAATGTTTCTTCGTTTGCTTCTTTTCTTCATGATCAGAAAGCACTGGTACTACTTCCACCTGCTTCTTCCGGCCAGCTAACATCTTTATGGCGACGGGTGCCGTTGTGATCACAACGATGCCAATTATGATCTTATCAAGATTTTCCTTCACCCAGGCATTCTCACCCAGCAGGAATCCTGCAGATACGATACTGCCCACCCATACAAATGACCCAATGATATTGTAGATGGTAAACTGTTTTCTGTTCATCCCTACAATGCCTGCAACGATCGGAGCAAAGGTGCGGACTATCGGAAGGAACCTGGCCAATACAATGGCTCCGCCGCCCTTCTTCTCGTAGAATTCTTTCGCCTGATAGAGATGGCGCTTTTTGAATAACCAGGTGTCCTTTCGTTCAAACAACATGCTCCCTGATTTTCGTCCAAACCAGTAACCAAGATAATTACCTATGATACCGGCTGCGGAGATCAGTGCAACCCAATATGCGAGGTTCAGTACCGCAGTATCAGTTGGTGACAAGGTATTTGCTATGATCATTCCTGTAATGAACAACAGTGTGTCACCAGGGAGGAAAAAACCGACAAACAATCCCGTTTCCGCAAACACGATAAATGTTACAAAGTAGAGCCCGCCATATTGCATGATCCATTCGGGGCTCATGAGATTCTGAAAGAGTTCGATGATGGTGTTCATTGATATTCTATAAAATTTTTAGTTCAAGTTGATCTACCAGCCGCCACCTGTTGCACGATAGAGTGTTACAAGTGCATGATACAGATTCCTCCTGGTTTCCAGCGCATTTAATTGTGCTTCTATTGCATTTCCCTGAGCTGCTATCACTTCAAGATAAGTAGCATAGCCTACCTGATACAGTTCATTTGACGTTGTTACAGCTTTTTGTAATACTTCATTTTCCTGCAGATTCAGCCGATAAATTCCCTGCAGATGCTGCATATTGCTCAGTGTGGTTTCTACTTCGGCAAATGCGCTGGTCACCGTGCGGAAGTACTGGTGATAAGCCAATTGCTGTTCAGCTTTGGAACGTGCCACACGGCTCTTGCCCTCGCTTCGATTCAACACTGGAGCTGACAATCCTCCCACTAAACCCCAGGCGATTGAGGCCGGATCGAACATAGCAGGTGCGTTGAAAGTACTGTATCCGGCAAATGGTGTCAGTCGCAAAGCCGGCAGTAGCGCCGCCTTCGCTGCCTGCACATCTGCTGCACTTGCTTCCAGTTCCAGCTCTGCCTGTCTGATATCAGGCCTGTTATCTAATATCTGCTGCGGCGTACCTGCCAGGTGCACCTGAGGAACCGTGTCTTTCACACTGCCACGAACAACCGGCTGGGGAAATCGTCCTGCCAAAAAGTTAATCTCATTCTCTATTCTCACAATATTTTGCCTGGTCTGTTCGTAGTAGCTTCTGGTGCGCAACAATTGTGCCTGAAACTGTTGTACGCCAAGTTCTGTCGTTCTGCCAGCGAGTTTCTGTACCTCTGCTATCTCAACAGCACTTTCCTGAAGTTTGATATTATCCTCAATTACCTTCAGTGCAGCGTCCAATGTTTTGAGTTCATAATAGCGGGAGGCGATCTCCGCCACAATGGAAGTGATGACCAGCCGGTGTCCTTCCCTTGTCGCCAGGAGGCTCTTCATAGCGGCCGTCCGCTGACTTTTCAACCTGCCCCATAGGTCAATCTCCCAACTGCTGCGCAACCCGAGGAAGAAGTAGGGAACCACAGGCTGGTTCACTTTCTGATCGTCGTCTATGTTGGGCGACAAATTCGTATCATAGTTTCCAACACCCTCCATCGTGTAGTCACCATACTTCTGGGCTGAAGCTTCGGCATCTGCAGATACCTGCGGGAGTAATTGCCCCTTCCTGAAACGCAGGTGTGCACGTGCTACGTTAACCCGGTCTGCCGCCATAAGTATGTCGGGGTTATTGCCGATGGCTTCATCTATGAGTGCCACCAGTTCCGGCTCCTTCAGAAACAAGTCTTTACCCAATGGATGTGTTCGTACCGTAGAATCGGTAAACCTGAAAGTGTCAGGAACGACGGGCCTGTTATAGCCTGCTTCCCGGGCAGGCTGACATCCTAAACCTGCTAGAACGATTAACAACAGGCCTGGCGGAACAAATTTCTTTCTGTACATACTCCTGTTTACCAATTTTGCTCTTTAATTCCGGTTTGAATCCTCTATTTCCACATTTTTCAACATTGCTGTACCTACAAGCGCTGGTGCAGGACCTGCCTTTGTTGTTACCCTGTTCTTTGTTTTCCTGCCCATCCCTGCAAACAATACGTAAAGACCGGGAACAATTATGATCCCGAAAAGGGTGCCTGTCAACATACCTCCCGCAGCCGCAGTGCCAATGGAACGGTTACCCATGGCACCTGCACCTGAAGCCATGCAAAGCGGAATCAACCCGGCTATAAATGCAAAAGAGGTCATCAGAATTGGTCGGAGTCGCGATGCCGCCCCCTGTACCGCGGCTTCGAGAACTGAAGCTCCTTCCTTATTTCTCTGAATGGCAAACTCCACAATGAGTATAGCGTTCTTCCCCAGCAAACCTATCAGCATGACCAGGGCCACCTGCGCGTAAATATTATTCTCCAGTCCTGCGAGTTTAAGGAACAGAAAGGAGCCAAAGATGCCGGTAGGCAGTGACAGGATCACGGGTAGTGGAAGCAGGAAGCTCTCGTACTGTGCGGCCAGCAGCAGATAGACGAATACCAGACAAATAATGAAAATGAAAATTGTCTGACTCCCCGATGCGATCTGCTCGCGGGTGATTCCCGACCACTCGATATCATACCCCCTGGGCAACGATTCCTTTGCGATCTGCTCCACAGCGGCGATAGCATCGCCGGAACTAAAGCTGCCTTCGGCTTCACCGTTGATCATTGCCGATGTGTACATATTGTAGCGATTCAGTTGCTCGGGACCATAGACCCGCTCCATTCTGATAAAGTTGGAATAGGGTACCATCTCGCCATGCTTATTCTTCACGTAGAGATTCAGCACGTCTTCCGGCTGTGCCCTGTACTGTGGAGCAGCCTGCAGCATCACCTTGTACATCTGCCCAAAGCGGATGAAGTTGGTGGTATAGTAACTACCCAGTAGCGTCTGCAAGGTGGAAAGTGCATTCTCTACTGTAACCCCCTTTTTGGCGGCCATTTCCTGGTCGACATGTATCAGGTACTGGGGAAAATTGGGATCAAATCCCGTGAATACATTGTGTACGGAATCCGAGGCCTCAAGGGCTGCAATAAAATCTGTCGCAACCGTGGAGAGCTTCTCCAGATCCTCGCTGCCTGTTTTGTCAAGCAGTCGTAATTCGAAACCACTGGCGTTTCCAAAACCAGGTACGGTAGGAGGGGGATAGAACTGGATGCTCGCATCAGTCACCTCCTTCGTCCGAAGCTCCAGTTCACGGATTGTTTCTGAAAGACTCTGGTCCCGTTCATCCCAGGGCTTCAGGTTGATCATACCCATACCATAGGAAGCCCCTGCCACATCACTCATCAGAGAGAAGCCGGCGAGGGTTGAAACAGACTCCACCTCATCCATATCGGTAGTCAGTTGCTGAATCTCATTGAGTACATTCTCTGTGCGTTCCAGTGTTGCCCCGGGTGGTGTAGTCACATTGACGTAGATCATTCCCTGATCCTCATCCGGTATGAACCCTGAAGGAAGTATGGCGTTAAAACCCCAGGTCGCGAAGAAGAAAAGGATCAACATAGCAAACGTGAGGGTTCGCCTGGGTGCTATGTTCCGGATCAGACCGGCGTATCGACCTGCAAGCTTGTTATAACCCTCGTTGAACCAGTGAAAGAACCGGGACAGAGGTCCTTTATTGGCCGTCTGATCAGGATGCTTCAGCATGATGGCACAAAGAGCCGGTGTCAGCGTCACGGCATTGATCCCCGAGATTACAATAGCTATGGCCAGTGTCAGGGAGAACTGTCGATAGAAAATCCCGACCGGTCCCTCCATGAAAGCCACGGGAACAAACACAGCAGACATTACAAGAGTTATGGCGATAAGCGCACCACTGATCTCCCGCATGGCCTGTATGGTAGCCTGGAGTGGAGGGAGGTGTTCCTCCGTCATCTTCGCATGCACTGCTTCCACCACCACAATGGCATTATCAACGACAATACCGATTGCCAGTACCAGGGCGAAAAGTGTCAGCAGGTTGATAGAGAAGCCAAACTGCTGCATGAAAAATAATGTTCCGATTAGCGCTACCGGTGCGGCAAGCGCTGGTATCAGTGTCGATCTGAAGTCCTGAAGGAAAATGAATACCACGATGAACACCAGCAGGAATGCTTCCACCAGTGTTTTTAGTACTTCATAGACGGAAGCATCCAGAAAGCGGGACACGTCGTAGCTGATATTGTAAGTCATTCCGGGAGGAAAGGATGACTCTTTCAGCTCTGCCATACGAGACTTGATATTGGCGATGACTTCCCGGGCATTAGAGCCGGGCCGCTGCTTAATCATGATCGAAGCAGAAGGCCTTCCATCCGTCATCGAAGTCATATCATAATCCAGGGATCCGAATTCGATATCGGCGATATCCTTTAACCGGAGTATGGAGCCATCAGGTTCTGCCCGCAGTATGATATCGCGATACTCTTCCGGTGTGGTGTACTTCCCTGTATATTTCAGTACGTACTGCAGCGGTTGCACATTCTTATCTGAGCTCTCCCCCGTCTTTCCCGGGGCGGCTTCGATATTCTGGGCACGTATAGCTTCAATAATTTCCTCCGTCGAGATCTCGTAGGCATTCAGCCTTGCCGGTTTCAACCAGACCCGCATGGCATAATCCCTTGCACCCATGATATCAGCAAAGCCTACGCCCTCAATTCGCTTCAGCTCCTTCAGAACATTGATATCCGCGAAATTGTAGATGAACATTTCATCATGCGCAGTATCATCGCTCAGGACATTGAGGTACATCAGCATGCTGTTCACCTCTTTTTCTGTTACGACCCCTGCTTTGATGACCTCTTCAGGCAATTCATCAATGACAGTAGATACCCGGTTTTGAACATTGACTGCCGCAACATCCGGATCAGTTCCTACTTTGAAGAACACCTGGATAACGGTCATGCCGTTGTTACTCGTCACGGTAGACATGTAGGTCATGCCTGGCACCCCGTTGATGGCTCGCTCGAGTGGTGTAGCTACTGCTTTAGTACAGACCTCTGCGTTCGCACCCTGATAGTTGGCAGTGACGATGACAGAGGGCGGAACGATATCCGGAAACTGCGTAACGGGAAGCTGAAACAGGGCAAGCACTCCCAGCAGAACAATTATCAATGATATCACCAGCGACAAGACCGGTCGCCGGATAAACTTTTCAAACATTTCTTAAATGGTTTAAAGAACCGCGATGAACCAATAACTATAACACAGTGATCTGCTGGGCAGTGTCCAGCTGAATGATCTTCGGCGTTACGACCATGCCTTCGCGGATGTTCTGAATGCCCTCATACACTACCCGCTCACCTTCTAGCAGTCCGGACTCTAAAACGTAGAGATCATTGATCCTTGCTTCCGGAACAATACCGCGAACCTTTACCGTATTTCCCTCATCAACGACAAAGACATAATTCTTGTCCTGGATCTCGAATACCGCCTTTTGAGGCAGCACCAGGGCATCTTCAAGCTCGTTCGTCAATTGCACCTTTCCGGAGGCTCCATGCTTCAGAAGAAATTGAGGATTGGGGAACCTGGCCCGGAAGGCGATAGAACCGGTGCTCTCATGGATCTCGCTTACGATCGTTTCTATTCTACCCTGAAGATCATAGTGGCTACCGTCAGCCAGTATCAAGCTGACAGCAGCATGATGGTTCTCGTTGCTGGCTTCTCTCGAGCGGAGGTAGTTCAGGTATTCCCCTTCAGAGATGTTGAAATAGGCGTAAACAGAACTGATATCGGTCACAGAGGTGATCAGCGTACCCTCCTCCAGCAGACTTCCGACCTTTAGGGGAATTCTGTCGATCACTCCATCGAAAGGAGCACGGATCTGCGTATATGAAAGTCTGTTTTTAGCATGCCTTAGTGCAGCCTCCGCTTCCTCGATTCTTGCCCGCATGGCTCTCAGCTTTGCCTGTGCTACATCCAGTTCCGTTTCTGAGATAATGCGCTTTTGTACCAGTTTGGTTACCTTCTCTACCTCCAGCTCGGCTGAACGAGTCTCCGCAATAACGCTGTTGAGATTGGCCTTGCTTCGCGCCACATCTGCACGATACTCGGTATCGTTGATCGAAAAAAGGAGCTGCCCCTTTTTTACAAAGCGGCCTTCGTCTACATAGATCCGCTCCAGGAAACCCGGCACACGACTCCTTAACTCTACATACTGCACTGCCTGAATGTCGGCAACATAGTTCTTCGATAGATGAACATCCTTTTCGAGGACACTGATCACCGGTATATCCGGTGAGGTAGCAGTTTGTTCTGTCTTTTTGCTTTGGGTGCAGCTCGTAGTGACTAACGCTGCAAAAGAATAAAGTAGGTACTTGCGGTACATAATGATCCGTTCTGTTGTTAATGAAAGCAGTTAGATAATCCGGCGGGACCGGTATTTGGTTCTAACTGCTCAGAACGGTGTCAGCCTGAAGAGAAAAAGATAATTGCCAGGCTTTAACTGAAAAGCCTGTGAATAGAGTTTTTTAAACAGATAAGGACTCCAGTTCGCTGACAGAACTGCGGTAAAGGTCTCCTGCACCTTCCGACCGAATTGTTTACACAATTTCAGGCGAAACACGAGCTGGTGCTTCTTCACGAATTCTTCTTCAACTTTGAAGCTTGTGGGGGAAGACTTCGCGGCAGCCCTGTATCCTGGCACAGTATGCTTCTCCGTTTCATCAAAAATGCCCTGCGTGTGCATACTATAGAAGCAGGCAATTGTCGCCATGAAAGCAACAAAAGCGAAAGCGTTTCTAAAGATGCGCCACCGGGTATTTCGAATTAATCTGAGCATAGCTACCGGAGCTGCAAAACTATCGTAAATAAGGAATCGGAATGTTAAAAGAATCAGAAGGGAATCAGGCAGGGGGAGTTCACCGGATCACATGACGAATATTACGATGCCCAATGATACGCATCACATCACAACTCATACAGAATACTGAATTTTACTACCGTCGCAAATAGTATTCACCCCCCATCAGCAGCAGAAAGTACATGAATAATAACAAACACCTGCGTTGGTTTACCGGTTCCTTACTGGCCATTGTAGCCATCAATGCCTTCCTGGGGGGCTGGTATGGGCTGGCAGGGGCTGAGAATGTCCCGCTGGAATGGCTGGAAGGCAGTCCCTTCACAAACTATGTTATTCCCAGCCTTATCCTGATCGTAGCCGTAGGTTTCAGTTCAATGATCGCTGCCATCCTGGTATTCCGAAATCATAAAAAGGCAAGACTAGCCGCGCAACTCGCAGGAGTCATTATGCTGATCTGGATTGGTGCTCAGGTTTCGATCATTGGATAGTAAGCTGGTTACAACCCGCTATCGCGCTTTCGGGCCTGATAACTTTCCTGGCGGCTTTAAGACTAAGAAAATAATAAGAGGAGGAGAATAGAAAAAGCGGCCGGTACTACCGAGCCGCTTTTCTGTGGTGTGGGGCGGGATCGAACCGCCGACACAAGGATTTTCAGTCCTTTGCTCTACCAACTGAGCTACCGCACCGTTTTGGGATGGCAAAAATAAGACGAATCACCAGATTTCCAAAAATGACTTGATAATTATTGTTTCATAATCTTTCGGGACGATTCTCTGCCCTCCGGTGATACCATTCTCAGCGTGTAACTTCCTGCAGGAAGGGATTTGATATCGAGGGTATTATCCTTGCCGGTAAACCTTCCTGCATTGACGATTTTCCCCATGACGTCTATCAGATTATAGGCATACGCGCTGCCTGCAACCAGGGAGGGAATCCTGATGGTCAGCTGACCGGATGTTGGATTCGGGTATACCGCCCATTCTTCCTGGTTTGTGATTGAAGCGACAGTATTGACGTTAGGATCATAGAGTTCTATAATCCTGTCTTCCAGTGCACCCGTTCCGGATGCACTGGAGTTACTGGTGGAAATGAAGATCCGGCCATCGGGTGCAATGCAGAGATCTCTCAGTCTACCGAAATTAATTCCAGCAATCTCTGTGGTGCTGATAACTGAATCAAAATTGCTGTTCAACTGCAATTGATACAATGACTGGTCCTTCAGCGTAACCATCAGAATGGAATTGGCCAGGCCCGGGAACATGCTATGATCATAGTAATCGATGCCGCCAACTGCAATGGTGGGCGTCCAGGCAACGAGTGGCTCCACCACATTAGAGTCGTTACAGAAATCGATTTCACTCTGCGTATTACAGAAACCCCTGACCTCTGGCCAGCCGTAATTCCTGCCCTTCAGAATGATGTTCAGCTCATCATCACTGGAAGGGCCGTGTTCGGAGCTATAAAGCCTGTTGTTGGCATAAACAAGACCCTGCGCGTTCCGATGCCCCCATGACCAGAGCGGACTACCGGATATGGGATTATCATTGGGTATAGTTCCATCAAGATTGATACGAAGGACTTTCCCATTCAGCGAGCTAATATCTTGTGGTAATGATTGGTCGGCGGCATCACCCGTTGTGATGATCAGCTTGTCGCCTACGATCACGAGGCGGCAGCCATTATGAATACCCGCTCCCTGGATATCGTCTACAAGTGTTAGAGGGGCAGTGAGTGTGCTTCCCGAGTAGGTGTACCTTACCACCTTAACCCTGGAGCTCCCCTGACTGAAATTGTACGCGACGAAAATGTGGGGTGTGGCGGGAAAATCAGGATGAAGTACCAGCCCCATCATACCGCCTTCGTTCTGAACAAGTGTCTGTGGCTCGTGATAAACAGTATCGAGTTGGCCGCTCACTGGTTCCAGCCTGCAGATATATCCATTCTTCTGTGTGAACCAGATGTGGTCGTCCGGGCCCCATACAAGTTCCCAGGGAATGAACAAATCGTCCGCTACCACCCGGCTGGTCATCTGACTTTGAGCGGAATGGCAA
>JAEYQO010000085.1 GCA_023409975.1 Bacteroidota bacterium
CCATCCTTAAGAACAAGGAGAATGTGGCTACTCAAATCCTCCATCAGTACGAGGTTGATTACGAACGTTTTAAGGCAGAGCTGGGCATCATGCAGGGCGAAGGCCCTCGCGCGGATTATGGTTCAGAACCAGGCGAAGAGTTTGAAGAAGATGACGAACGTCGTCAGTTTCAGCAGCGCCGCCCTGCAGGAAATGTGAAATCAAAAACACCCGTACTGGATAATTTCGGCCGGGATATCACTAAGCTGGCGGAAATGGGGAATTTAGACCCCATTGTCGGCCGTGAAGATGAGATCGAAAGAGTGTCTCAGATCCTCTCCCGCCGTAAAAAGAACAATCCGATCCTGATCGGTGAGCCGGGTGTTGGTAAAACAGCTATCGTCGAAGGTCTGGCCCTGCGCATCGTGCAGCGGAAAGTATCAAGGGTTTTGTTCGACAAACGCGTGATCAGCCTTGATCTGGCCGCTCTCGTAGCTGGCACCAAGTACCGTGGCCAGTTCGAAGAACGCATGAAAGCGATCATGAACGAACTGGAGAAGAACAGGGATGTGATCCTGTTTATCGATGAAATTCATACAATCGTTGGCGCAGGTGGTGCCTCTGGCTCCCTCGATGCCTCAAATATCTTCAAACCTGCACTCGCCCGGGGCGATCTGCAATGCATTGGTGCTTCAACACTGGATGAGTACCGTATGTATATCGAAAAAGATGGTGCGCTCGACCGAAGGTTCCAAAAGGTGCTGGTTGATCCACCAAGCGTTGAAGAAACGATCACCATTCTGAATAACATCCAATCTAAGTATGAGGAGTTCCACAATGTCTCCTACGATCAGGACGCTATAGATGCTTGTGTCAAGCTGAGCGACCGCTACATGACAGATCGTCTGCTTCCTGACAAAGCGATCGATGTGATGGATGAGGTGGGTGCCCGCGTTCACCTGAAGAATATCAATGTGCCTGAGAACATCCTGGAACTCGAAAAGAAGATCGAGGATATCAAGCAGGAAAAGAATAAGGTGGTGAAGAGCCAGCGTTTCGAAGAAGCAGCCGCGCTGCGTGATAAAGAAAAACGCCTCGGTGAAGAACTGGAACGTGCCAAAGTAGAATGGGAAGAAGAAGCCAAGAACAAACGGTATCCCATCCACGAAGAGGATATCGCGGAAGTGGTTTCAATGATGACAGGCATTCCGGTAATGCGGATGGTGGAAGCAGAAAGCCAGAAGCTCCGCAGAATGGGCGATGATCTGAAAGGCGCCGTCGTTGGTCAGGATGAAGCCATCATTAAAGTGGTCAAAGCCATCCAGCGTAACAGGGTAGGTCTTAAAGATCCGAAGAAACCAATCGGCTCCTTTATCTTTCTGGGTCCGACAGGTGTAGGTAAAACCGAATTGGCCCGCGCTCTGGCCCGCTATATGTTCGACAGCGAAGATGCACTGATCCGCGTAGACATGAGTGAATACATGGAGAAGTTCTCGCTCAGCCGCCTGATTGGCGCACCTCCGGGATATGTCGGATATGAAGAAGGAGGACAGCTCACTGAAAAGGTGCGCCGCAAGCCTTACTCCGTGGTGTTGCTGGATGAGATTGAAAAAGCTCACCCGGACATCTTCAACATCCTTCTGCAGGTGCTCGACGATGGTCAGCTCACAGACGGATTGGGCCGCAAGGTTGATTTCAAGAATACGCTGATCATCATGACCTCCAATATCGGGGTGCGTCAGTTGAAGGATTTCGGAACAGGTGTAGGTTTTGCTACTGCAGCAACTACAAGCGCCAGCGAAGAAGTCAGCAGAGGTATTATTGAAAAGGCACTCAAGCGGACCTTCTCACCTGAATTCCTCAACCGTATTGACGACGTTGTGATCTTCAATTCACTGGATCAAGGTCATATCAATCAGATCATCGACATCATCATGAAGGATGTTTTAAAACGCCTGAATTCACTGGGCTTCGACCTGGTTCTGACCGATAGCGCGAAGAAGTTCATTTCTGAAAAGGGTTATGATCAGCAATTCGGTGCGCGTCCGCTGCACAGGGCTATCCAGAAATACCTGGAAGATCCGCTTGCAGAGGAAATCCTGAACCAGCAGATTAAAGAAGGCGATAAAGTCACGGCCGATTATAGTGAAGAAGAAAAGAAAATCGTTTTCACGATCGATAAACAGGCAACTAAGAAAGAGTCTACTCCTTCAGATAATTAACCGGATGCGTAACATAGACTAAGGGGCTGTCTCTCACAAGACAGCCCCTTTTTATATATATCCGTAGCTAGTACTATTCAGTGGGATATACAGGCTTATCAGCCAACCTGCTCCCTTCCTTTGTCCCTGGTAAGTTCATCTACCTCGTGAATCATCGCATCGAGGTTCAGGGTAAGCTCTTTAATGTTGTTTAATATCTCCGTATTGACCGGATCTGAAGGATCGGAGTAGTTGAACAGATTCGCCATTCCGAGAATGGACGCTACAGGGCTTCGCATGCGGTGCGACTGTACCCAGGCGATCTTCTTAAGCTTTTGCTTCTGCTCATCCATCTTCTGGAGCTCACGCAGTTCGCTTACGTTCTGCACAGTGCCTTTCACGATAACTGCATCTCCCAGAGAATTGCAGACTACCTCTGCTTTCACAAGGATATAGCGTTCTTCACCCTCATTTGTTGTGATCCGGAAATAGGAGGTCAGTGAAGGAGTTTTCAGCAATTGGTTCTGGATAAAATCATCCACCTTCTCTACATCATTTCCGGAAAGTTGCCGCAGTAAGTCCTGATAACTCGCACGCTGACCCGGAAAATCGATGCCCAGAACATCGGCGGCCATATCGGACATTTCAATATTGTCACAGACAAGGTCCCAGTAGATATAACCTAAACGCACATTCCGTTCCGCCTCCATAAGTCTCTCTATCCTTACTTTCAGGTCGTATTCCATCTGCAACCGGATCGCCATTTCGTCCATCAGTTCCTTCCTGCTCTTGATATCAAGCGCCTTACCCATAACTGTCAGACTGTAGAAGACCACAATCCAGGCTACAGTAGCGGTCACCAACCGAAGCACAAGTCCCAGCCCGTGCATTTCCTTCAGAAACACCAGCGTATCTCCCAGAAAGGTGATGCCCGCAACGAAAAGGAACCCGGCGAAGATGACGTAAATATTACTGAAGAACATATCATCCCGCCCCTTCTTAATAATGAAAAGAATGATGAGTATGGGCATGATCAGACAGGCTGCCCAGATTAGCAGGTTGCTGATTACAAAAAGCCAGTCGTAGGATGAAGTCCAGCTCCCCGCCAGGTCGCCGGATAATAGGATGGATAAAAGAATATTACTATCGCCGTTCATAGTCTGCCTCGAAAGAACCTTTCTACAGTACGAAATTAGACCGGTGGCGAGAGAGCGTAAGGAAAAGCAGGGCCGTTAACAATTCATTCGCAAAACTCCTTATTTGTATCAGCCTTCAAAAGCAACCTGCGAGAAGGCAACAGTGCCCTGCATCGGCGGATTCAGCTTCCTGATGGCTACACGGACGGTAGCTGCCTCGAAAAATTTTTCCCTGAGAGCCTGGTGAATGTTCCTGACGAAGGTTTCCAGCAGCTCACCTTCCTTTTCAAACTCCGACCGGACAATCTGCTCGATGATGGTGTAGTCGATGAAGGGGAAAGCTTCCGGCCGGGCATGCACATTTACATCCACATCGATTTCGAAATTGTTTCCGTGGATCTTTTCTTCCGGATACAGACCCACTTTGGCGTGCAGGCAGATGCCATGCAGAGAAACGGTTAGCATGCAACAAAATTAACCTCTTATTTGAACCGCGTATCCGCAGAATAGGGGTCAACGGTAGCCTCATGCCTCACCGGCAAACGCTCCAGGGTATTAAGATCGTAAACATGGTAGTAGCCATTTCTGCCATCGCAGGACGAAGAGTGGTGGGGAGCAGGACCGTCGGAATCGAAATTTCTGCTCAGGACATAAAACTTCCCATTCTGATCGTCTACTGTGATTCCATGTGGCTGAAAGAAAGGCCCGTCTATCCTCGTGGTTTGATAGGTATCGTAATTGATTATGTACACCGACCCTTTATAGTTGGGATTACTCGAAACATCCTCCATTACGGTTACAAAGATGTAGGGCTTTGTACTGCTGATCGCTAACTCCTGAGGCTTTATGCCCATCGGAATGACTTTAATCAAAGTATCCGCTTCGGCATCCATAACCCTGACTTCATTAGACTTCTCACAGGTAACGAAATATCGCTTAAAATCAGGCGTCATGATGATCTCGTGCGGATCCATGGAAGACTGTCCTGTACTGGGCGGCAAACCATCCAGCGATACCATTTTTATCCAGGAATTCCAGGGCCGGATCTTGTAAACTACGTTACCTGTCTGGCCTGTGACATATAGCGTACTAAAGTCTTCGCTAGCCTGAATCCCATGCGGTTGCGCAATACCTGACCCCTGGATATATCCGGTAACCATCATGTTTTCCAGGTCCACAGTTACCAACCGGTTCGATGCAAGGCTGGAAACAACCATAGATTTCCCATCAGGAGAAATCATAAAGACCTCACTGGTGACTCCCAGATCAACCTGTCCGATAATAGTATCTTTTTCCGCGTCGATCTTTTGGAGTGCATTGGATCCCTGGAAACATACGTACGCATATTTGCCGTCAGGAGAAAAACCGACGCGATGAGCAGATTCCACCCGCAGGGGGTCCATGCCAATTGGTATATACCGCATGATCAGGTTTGTTGCCGCATCCACGACGGCTATCTGGTCGCAACCCTGCATCGTCATATAAATCTTTTGCCGGGTGGCAGCATTGCCGGAAAAAGCCACTTGACCATCCTTGTCAGGAGCACCACTCGCCACCCAACTGGCAATCATCTGGTATTCATCTGCCGTGAGGTGGGGTTGATTCAGCGGCATGGTGGGCTCGGCAACCGGACCAAAGGCTTCGTCTGTATTTATGAAATACAGCAGGGAACTGTTATAGTGAGCATATGGAACAACAACAGACCCGTTTCCTCCACCCTTAAAAAGGTTTTCCCAGGTGTCCAGCCGCAGCCCACCCGCATTCTGATAACTGGCGGCATTATGACAACCCGCAGTAGCACATCTGTTCACAAAAACCTCCTTCAGGGCCAGGGGATAACCACTTTCGACTGTGTCCGCTGGATCGGGATGGTCACCCCAATCCTGAGGATCATGTTTACAGGCTGAGAAAAGGACAATCAGGGCCAGGGAGGTGAGACTGATAATTCTGTTTTGCATATCAATTCCTATCTTTATAAAATTACGAAAAAAAGGGTAGGCCTTAATTCCAGACAGTTCCAGTGAGCCACAGGTTTGTATTTCATTACATCCGGGCCATAATTTGCATATATGCGTTGCCTCTTGATGCTCCTCATCCTCTGTAGCTATCTGCCAGGTTTTGGTCAGCCCCCCATGCCTGAAGCATCGCCCATTCCGCCCCTTCAGGAACATGTCGTCATCACAGATATAGAGATAAGCGGCAATTCGCGCACACAGGAGAAGGTCATACTTCGCGAACTTAGCTTTGAACCCGGCCAGAGCATCCGCGCCGATTCTATCAATGCGCTTATTGAACTCAATAAATCCAGACTGGCTACTTCAGCTTTGTTTACCGACTATCAGATCAACATCGACACCCTGAATCCAGAACAGATTAAAGTGGGTATCGTGGTTAAAGAACGTTGGTATATCTGGCCCGAGGTAGATCTTCAACTGGCCGACCGCAATTTCAATGTTTGGTGGAAAGAACATGACCGCGACCTGAACCGGGCGATCATCGGACTCCGACTCAACCACAGAAATTTCAGAGGGAGAAATGAGCGGCTTGTGGTCACTTCAAAGATCGGCTACAGGCAGGAGTTTTCCGTAAGCTATGTGAAGCCCAATATCGACAGAGAACAGCGGCATGGACTGGGGTTTCTGGTAGGGGTTTCAAAGGCTAATGAGATTTATTACATGACCGACAGTAACAAGCTTGTTTTTCATAAGAATAAATCCGGCTTTATTACCAATACCTATCAGGGATCAGTAAGCTATTCCTACCGGCCCGCCTATTCCACTGTTCATCAGTTTCGCCTGACGTATAAACATACCGAAGTGGCAGATACGGTCCTGGCCCTGAACCAGGATTACATCCTTGAAGAAAGCGGCACCCTCAATTTTCTGGAATTAAGCTACCGGGTCGATGTCAATAAAACTGACAACTGGCACTATCCCCTGCGCGGATCCAAACTGGTAGCCCAAACTTTTGCACTGGCCGGATTGAAAGGAATGGATTTCCAGGGATATGCGACTCTGGAAGCGGGACACTTCCGGCATCTGAAAGGGAAATGGTACACCTCAGCTATCTTCCGCGGAAAAATCTCTTTGCCGGAATGGCAACCCTATATCCTCAGAGAAGCGCTGGGCAATAAGTACAACTACATCAGAGGTTATGAATACTACGTGATCGACGGTTCGCAGTTTGGTTTGGTACGGACCAATCTCAAACACGAATTATTGAACGTAAATCTCCGGAACATACCTTTCAAATATCTACCGGTACTACCGGTCAGGATCTATCCCAAAGTATTCTCAGATGTGGGCTACGTCTATAACAGATTCCCGGGCAACAGCTTTCTCAATAACAAGATGCTGTATTCTGCGGGTTTAGGCGTCGATATTTTCACAGCCTATGACCTGAAGGTTCGTGTGGAATACGCCATCAACCACATGGGTCAAAAAGGCCTATTTTTACACTTTGTGAGTGAATAGGAAAGGTTCTCCGGATCAGGGGAATTGGATAAAGAGTTTAGTTTAATATGCTTGTTGCTATCTATAACAGGAATTTTCAGAAGGAAAACGTTCCGCTTTTACAAAACATTCTGCAGAAATTACACGATCACCAGATTGAAATGGTGTTCTTCAAAGATTTCTACGACCGTTTTGCCCAACATCTTCCCTTCAACTATACACCCAGACTTTTTACCGCTAAAAGGGATCTTCCCCTCCATACTGATCTGCTCATTAGTCTCGGCGGTGATGGCACCCTGCTGGATACCATCACCTATGTCGGTTCCTCCAATATTCCGATCATCGGGATCAATCTGGGTCGTCTTGGATTCCTGGCGGCAATTCCCGAAGAAGAGGTCGATCATGCCATACTCTCCCTCGTAAGAGGCTCTTATACGCTGGAAAAAAGGACATTGATCCATCTGGACAGCAGCGTGCCACTGTTCGATGGATCCCCCTTCGCTTTGAACGAATTCACGCTTCATAGAAAGGATTCGTCTTCCATGATCAAGATCCACACCTATCTGAATGGCGAATTCCTCAATACTTACTGGGCGGACGGCCTGATCGTAGCCACCCCAACAGGCTCTACAGGATATTCCCTAAGCTGCGGGGGACCTGTAGTGTTTCCGCAAACATCCAGTTTTGTCATCACACCTGTTGCTCCACACAATCTGAATACGCGAAGTATCGTAGTCCCGGACGATAATGTCATTTCCTTTGAAGTTGAAGGAAGGGCAGAGCAATACCTCTGCACCCTTGATGCAAGAACGGAAGCCATTACCAGCTCTGTTCAACTGGCTGTGAAAAGAGAACAGTTTACCATTTCCCTGGTACGTCCGGATGAGCATAATTTCCTCAACACTATTCGTCAGAAACTTTACTGGGGGATTGACCGCAGAAACTAAATATTCGTATCATTAGAAACAGGCATTTCCAGTTCGCCAACAAGGTGCTCTTTTCTGGAAAGGTATCCCGGCAATTTCCAATTTTAAGGCAGTCGCTACACGAGGTTCTCCATTGAGGAAGCAGAGCGTATTCCATAATATGTCGGCAACCAGCCCCTCACTGACCGCAAACAACGGTCAATTCCCCCAAAATAACCCAGACCTACAGAGGAGCTACAGAGGCGTGCCGCTTTGTTGACTCCATGGTAACTCAACCACGACCCACTGGTGATACCGGTTCGATACAACGATGCGCCTCCTGATTAACATTATTTTAGTGCTGGAAAATGGGCTGATTAGGCCAATCAGCTTAAATTAGCTATTTTTGCAACCCTTTATGCGCAGACGCGTTCTGAATTTCTGGATCTTCGGCTTTGCCCTACTGCTGCTCAGTGCCTGCTCAGGTTATGAACGGGTATTGAAGAGTGATGATATCAACTATAAGCTCACGAAAGCAAATGAGTATTTCGATAAGAAGCAGTATCACCGTGCTCAAACCATTTATGAAAGCCTGATTCCGGTGCTTAAGGGGACCCGCAATTTCGAACAGCTTTATTATCGCTACGCCTACACCGCCTGGCATCTGAAGGACTGGCTTTCGGCCTCCTACCATTTTAAGAACTTCGTTGACTATTTTCCAAACAGTGAACTCACTGAGGAGATAGAATATCTGCATGCAGTCAGCCTCTATAATCTTTCACCTAAGGCGAGTCTTGAACAGACCAGCACTTTTAAGGCAATGGAAGCGATGCAGAATTACATAATGACACATCCACAGAGCAAAAGGCTGGAAGAAGCCAACAAGCTCATGGATGAAATGCGCAGGAAAATTGAGGAAAAAGAAGCATCTGCTGCAAGGCTGTATTACAATATAGGCCAATACAAAGCGGCCAGTATCGCGTATCAGTCAGTTCTGCAGAGCTTTCCTGAATCACCGAATGCAGACCTTTATCAATACTATATCGTAAGATCTTTGTACAGCTATGCAAGAGCGAGTGTCGAAGCTCGTCAGGAAGAGCGCTATGTCAATGCGATCTCAGCAATTAATGAGTTGAAAGAAAGCTACCCTAATTCCTCATTTCTGGGAGAAGCGGAAGCCTATTATAAATTAGCAACAGAAAACATAAATAAGCTACGAAATGAGCATCAATAAAAAAGCACTTGCTTCAGTGAATCCACTGGTGGAAACACGCGATGTAGTCGCCATCAAAGAAAAGACTGGTAATCTGTACGAATCTATCGTAGTGATGGCTCGTCGTGCCAATCAGATTTCTGTGAACATGAAGGAAGAACTGCACAAAAAACTGGATGAATTCAGCAGTCATACTGACAGCCTGGAGGAAATCCATGAGAACAAGGAGCAAATCGAGATCTCAAGGATGTATGAGCGTATGGCTAACCCTGCGCTGCAAGCAACTCAGGAGTTCTTCGAAGATAAGATCTACTACAGGAAGAAGTAGTAGACGAATTACACGAAAACTAATGGCTGCCTCTTAACGGGGCAGCTTTTTCATTTCATCCATCCCGACGCGCACGATCTCATTAATCCCATCGCCGCTACTCTGAATCTCAAGCTGAACGCCTCTGGGCTGGAGGATCTGACGATCTCCTCGATCGACATCAGAGTAAGACGAGTCATCAGACCAGGCAACCTGTACCCCCCGGACTGCAGTAGATCAGCTTTCCCTTGGTAACGGTTGCAACCGGCACCAATATCCTGTAACTGGTAACGGGAAGTGGCAGCCAGATCACCCGACAGGAAATGATCACTCATTAAACCAACAGAAAGAAAGCCTGAAAGCCCGATACCAGAGAACTTGGTAACTTAGCATCGTGCCTAGGACATATAAACACCTGTTTTTTGATCTGGATCATACGCTCTGGGATTTCGACAAGAATTCAGAGAATACGCTCCGGATGCTTTACGATGAGTATAAGCTGGTCGAAAGGGGAATTCCCGATTTCAAAGCGTTCTTTGATGTCTATATAGTTCACAACGACAGAATGTGGGAGCGGTTCAGAAATGGGTTCATCAAACGCGAAGATCTGCGCTGGAAAAGGATCTGGCTGACCCTGCTCGATTTTAAGGTAGGCGACACAGCGCTGGCTTATGAAATGAGCGCCGCCTATCTGGAAATTCTACCCACTCAAACCCGGTTAACACCATTTGCAAAAGATTTGCTGGAACACTGCAATGGTAAATACATCATGCACCTGATCACGAATGGATTTGAAACCACACAGTGGCAGAAGCTGCAATACTCTGGCATTGCTTCCTATTTCGGAGAGGTGATCACCTCAGAAAAATCACAAAGCATGAAGCCACACCGGCAGATATTCGATTATGCACTTCAGGCTACAGGTGCGAGCATCGATGATAGCATTATGATCGGCGATGCACTGGATATTGATGTTCTTGGTGCTTTCAATGCAGGTTGGGACCAGGTCTATTACAATCCCCAGAAGAAGTTGCACGACAGGAAACCAACATTCGAGGTAGGTTGCTGGAGCGAGATGATGAAGGTATTCTAACGCAGGCTGTCTTAACGGACGGTAATATCGATCACTACCTTCTCATTAAAGTATTCGTTGATCCTCGCAATCAACTGTGGCTTCCCATAATGTAGTTCCTGTTTCAGGGCTGCAACCTCCGTCTGCACAGTGAGGACTCCGTTATTGAGAAATACATTACGGGTATAACGGGCTATCGTCTTCCCCACGATCTGTTCCCATTCCTGCTGAAGACGCAGCTCCTGAACTTTATGCTTCCATCTGGACTTTTCCAGCAAGAGGTTTAAGGCTTCACCGATACTATAGGATCCCATTTTAGTCGATTGTTATGGTTACCCGTTTCCCGAGTCCTTCCTCGAATAACCGGTACAAAGTTGATAACTGGATATCAGATTTCCCGTTTTCCAATCGCGAAATATAGGTTTTTCTGGTGCCCAGCCGCTCTGCCAGCTGCTCCTGTGTCAGCCCTTCCTGCAAACGGGTCTCTCTGATAAGCGTACTAATGGCAAATATCCGCTCTGTAGCCTCGTAAGCTTTACGGGCAGGAGTCCCCTCCGCTCCATAACGCTGGTCCAGCAGCTCTTCAAAAGTTTTCTGTTTACGCATTGGATGATGTCTCAGATTGGCGTTCCCTGATCACCTGCAAGTTACATCAATTTGGTTAACTTTTTAGTTTACTTATTCTACAACTGATTGATTTTCAATCACAATAATTTTTCCTTGTTTGCGTGTTTTATAGAGACTTTCCCTATCTTTGCACCTTCAAAAACAGAAAAAATAGTTACCATGTCACATCTGACTGCTGAACAAAAGAAAAATATCTATTCCACTTATGGTGGTAATGAAAACAATACAGGTTCTGTAGAAGTACAGATCGCTCAACTGACTGAGCGTATCAATCACATCTCTAACCACCTGAAGCAAAACAAGAAAGACTTTTCTACCCACCGTGGTCTGATGCAGATGGTAGGACGCCGTCGCAGACTGCTTCAATATCTGTCTCGCACCAACCTCAACGGTTACCGCGAGCTTATCGAGAAACTCGGTCTACGTAAATAACCTTTTTAATGTATTATTGCTATTCCCAACCCAAAAAGTTGGGAATAGTTGTATTTAATGATGCCTTTTATTTTTTGATGACAAAAACATTCGTATGATTCCCAATCCAATTTCCGTATCGTTCAAACTTGATGACGGACGAGAAATAACGATTGAAACGGGCAAGCTCGCCCGCCAGGCTGATGGTGCCGCTGTAGTTCGCTTAGGCAACTGCATGTTGCTTGCTACAGTTGTGGCTAATTCAGAGCCGAAGCCCGGACAATCTTTCTTCCCGCTGACCGTAGACTACCAGGAAAAATTCGCTTCCGCCGGACGTATCCCCGGTTCCTTTTTTAAACGTGAGGGACGCCTCAGTGACTACGAGGTTCTGATCTCCCGTTTGATCGACCGCGCACTGCGCCCACTGTTCCCTGAAGACTATTATTGTGATGTACAGGTTATCGTAACGCTGATCTCTTCCGATCCGGAAGTGACGCCTGATGCGCTTGCCTGTCTGGCCGCATCCGCCGCCCTCGCAGTATCTGACGTGCCCATCCAGGAGATCATCTCGGAGGTTCGTGTAGCCAGGATCAATGGTGAATACAGGGTCAATCCTACCCGTTCCGACCTGAAGTCAGCAGACATGGACTTCATCATTGCCGCCACTGAAAAGAATATTATGATGGTGGAAGGTGAAGCTAAGGAATGTCAGGAAGAGGATATGATCAAAACGATCGAAGTAGCCCATGAGGCCATTCGCACGCAGATCAAAGCCCAGCAGGAACTGAGGGAAAAAGCAGGCGCCAGGGCCAAACGCGAATACGCGAGGCCCGAAGAGAATGAAGAACTCAGACAGAAAGTTCAGGACTTCGCCGCTGCGAGAATGCTGGAGATTTCCAAAAGCGCTGCACCAAAGAGTGAACGTAGAGACCAGTTCAGGAAACTGGAAGAAGATCTGAATGAGCATCTGGTTGCCGGATACCCTGCTGAAACCGGTATGCCGGAAGAGGACAAGAAATTGGTAAAGAAATACCTTGAGGATCTTCAGTACTATACAGTCAGAAATATGATCCTCGATGAAGGACGCCGCCTTGATGGACGCGGACTGGAAGAGGTTCGTCCGTTGACTATGGAAACTGATATCCTGCCTTCTCCTCACGGTTCTTCTTTGTTTACCCGTGGTGAAACACAATCACTGACCACTGTTACACTGGGTACCACTGAAGACGAGCTTCTGCTTGAAAATGCCGCCACTTCCGAATACTCTAAATTCATTCTGCACTATAACTTCCCACCATTTTCAACTGGCGAGGTGAAAATGCAGCGCGGTCCCGGCCGTCGTGAAGTTGGACACGGTAACCTCGCAATGCGCTCTTTGAAACAGATGATGCCGGGCGAGGATTTCCCTTACACTGTCCGCATCGTTTCAGATATTCTAGAGTCGAACGGTTCGTCTTCCATGGCTACCGTCTGTGCAGGTTCACTGGCTCTTATGGATGCAGGTGTGCCGTTCCCGAAACATGTCAGTGGTGTGGCTATGGGACTGATCTCCCGCTCCACAGATGGCAAATGGGCCGTATTGACAGATATCCTCGGCGATGAAGATCACCTGGGAGATATGGACTTCAAGGTTACCGGTACACGTGAAGGTATCTGCGGTATTCAGATGGATATCAAAGTAGATGGCCTGAGCATGGATGTCATGCGTCAGGCGCTGGAACAGGCCCGTCGCGGACGCCTACACATCCTGGATGCCATGTATCAAAGCATCGATGCACCAAGAGCGGAATTGAAACCTCATGCTCCACGTATCGAGCAAATGGTGATCGACCGTGAATTCATTGGTGCTGTGATCGGACCAGGTGGTAAGATCATTCAGGAAATCCAGCGTGAAACCGGAACAACCATCAATATCGAAGAAGTTGGTGAAAGCGGTGTTATCAAGATTTTCTCCGCCAATAAAGAAAGTATCGATAAGGCGAAGAGCTGGATCAAGGGTATCGTTGCGGTGCCTGAAATTGGCGAGACCTATGAAGGTACCGTGAAGAGCATCGTACCATTCGGTGCTTTCGTCGAGTTCCTGCCTGGTAAGCAGGGCCTGCTTCATATTTCTGAAGTAAGCTGGAAGCGCCTCGATTCACTGGAAGGTGTATTGAAAGAGGGAGATACCGTAAAGATCAAACTGATCGGTACAGATCCTAAATCCGGTAAGCTGCGTCTGAGCCGCAAGGTTTTGATGCCAAAGCCGGAGGGTTATATAGAACCTGAGCGCCGCGAAGGTGGTGAACGCCGCGAGCGCCGCGAAGGTGGCGACCGCAGGTCCGGTGACCGTCGTGATAACCGTCGTGAAGGGGGTGAGCGTCGTGAGGGTGGTGAGCGCAGACAAGGTGGCGGGCAACATCGCAGCGAACGTCCCCAGCGCGAACAGAATCAGGAAAACTCAGATCAGGCACAACAACCATCAGGTTTTACTGAGAGCACCTCAGACGATGCAGATCTTAAAATGTAACCATCTTATTAAATAATCAGCCCGGCCAAGCAGCCGGGCTTTTTTTATGTCATATACTGATGCGTCTTCAATATCAACCCTTGTTCCTTCTGAAATCAAACCTTCTGGCAAGGATCAGACTGTAAATGCCAGAGTTGCCCTGCTGCCATAGTCCTTGTGCTTCCGAGGGGCCGAGATTGCGGTTCAGGAAATTAGTATAGGTGGCACCCACATACCAATTTGCGGAATTGTAACCGGCTGCAACACGCAGAGTGCCATTGAGGTGAAGTCCGAAGCCCGAAGCCTCCGCACCGGTCGCCGTAGCGGCGTACATACTTCTGTTACCACCGATACCTCCGGTAAGGGCTAATGTTGCAAAAAGATGTCGCTTGTAAACAAAGGTGTGTGCATATCCGGCGCTAATTCCAAGGCTCGTGCTTGCAGATTCTGAAAAGTCAGATACAGGACTACCATCGAAATCGTCTATGAAGGAAGGGATGATCGCCGAATCAGCATTAGCCCGCATATGATGTAAACTGATACCCACGAGAAAAGAGCCTGCGCTCTTTCGCTGCCACTCATTCTGCAGGAAGGATGCCCGGTAGGAAAATCGCTGGTGGTTGAAGACGTACTGACCGTTAATCCCATAATACTGAGTCCGCAGATCTGGACGTAGTATATAAGGGCCCTCTGCGGCTCTTGAACTCAAAATATCATTGTCGCTCAGGTATTGGCCCTTATAAGATTGAATAAAGGCGTCGATCGTGAACTTTCGTAAGTATAGATAGGTGGCCAGGTCCAGCACCTTCGTTTTCCCGTATACATCATCGTCATCATTCAGAGCGGGAAGATTAAAATTCAGATTCAGACCCAATGCCTTGTAAGTGAAACCAACACCGATGCTGGTGCGGTCGTTCGGGGAGTATTCCACCTCATGCGCTGCATCGGAATGACCTACCTGATAACCGATAATTTTGCGCGACACAAAGGTCCGTAATGTGAGGCGATCGCTGTGATTGTCAATATACTCCGGGTCTGTAGGTGCAGAAAGCAGATCATCCGATTGAGCAATAACTTCATTCTGGCACCACATCCACAACAAGCTAAAAAGTATCCATTTCTTCATATCCCGAAGGAGGATAAAAATCAAGCCGATAACTCATCCATTCCCATAACTTCCTGGCTCCTATGCTTTTTTGACTTCGTATTCCTGAGTGCCGGTACGGCACAGATTTTTCAGGTTTCTGAACTAAAAACTGTCTATGCGAACTGCAGTAGTCCTGACTGTCGTCTTTTCCTTTTCCATTATGTCTGCCACTTGTCAGAACCGCGCGTTACAGAAAACCGATGATCCACGGCTGGCGGATATCCGCCTTCCCGAGGGATTTCAGATCAGCATCTTCGCAGACTCCGTTCCAAACGCACGTTCTCTGGCGCTGGGTGCCAACGGAACTGTTTTTGTGGGGAGCCGTAATGAAGGTGTGGTTTATGCTCTGAAGGATGAAGACCAGGATGGCCGTGCGGACCGGACCTATGTCCTCGCAGAAAACATGAATTCGCCGAACGGTGTGGCCTTCAGGAACGGCTCACTATACGTAGCAGAGATTGATAAGATCTGGAGATTCGATTTAATTGAGAACAACCTCTCTGATCCGCCACGTCCTATATTGGTGTATGATAAACTCCCTTCAGATAAACATCATGGATGGAAGTACATCGCCTTTGGTCCTGATGATAAACTCTACATACCCATTGGTGCCCCCTGTAACATTTGCCTTGAGGACGACAGGCGCTATTCTTCCATTACCAGAATCAATCCGGATGGAACAGGATTCGAAGTGTTTGCTGAGGGCATCCGCAATACCGTTGGCTTTGATTGGCATCCTGAAACAAACACACTATGGTTTACGGAGAATGGCCGTGATATGATGGGTAATGATATACCACCCGATGAGCTGAACCATGCTCCGCGCGCAGGAATGCATTTCGGATTTCCATTTTGTCATGGACTCAGCATTAAAGACCCTGAATACGGTGAGCAGCGGAACTGCAATGAATTCACCAAACCGGAGGCCCTTCTCGGACCACACGTAGCAGCACTGGGAATGAAGTTCTACCGGGGTTCTATGTTTCCTTCCCAGTACAAACATCAGATTTTCATCGCGGAACATGGTTCGTGGAACCGGGATGAACCCTTGGGCTACCGGGTCATGCTGGTGACCAAAAATGACAACGAATACCGGTATGAACCATTTGCTGAAGGCTGGTTGAAGAACGGAAAAGCCTGGGGGCGGCCGGTGGATATTCTTGAAATGCCGGATGGCTCCCTGTTGGTGTCTGATGACTTTGCGGATGTTGTCTACCGGATCACGTACAAATAACCGATGAGATCATACTGACTCAGGGTCGTAACTACTTTTATCTGAATGGTGAGAATCTGCCGGGTGGTGTTTATCTCGTTAAGGCCAGAACCGGCACGGGTATCCACACATTGAAAATCCTGAAACAATAGCTGCTGGAAGCAAGTAGCTTTTCAAAAAATAGAGGCTGTCCGGGATATCCGGACAGCCTCTTATTATTTATTGACCTTTCTGCTTAAGCCTCTGCTTCAGCGTAGGCGCTGGTAGGCTCACAGGTGCAGATCAGGTTACGGTCACCGTAGGTATTGTTCACACGGGCAACAGATGGCCAGAATTTGTTGGCTCTGGTAAAGGAAAGCGGAAACGCTGCTTCTTCGCGGGAATAGCTATGATTCCAGTCGTTGCTGATCACCTCAAATTGTGTGTGAGGCGCATTCTTCAGCAGATTGCCCTTTTTGTCAGCAATACCGGATTCGATCGCCGCGATTTCCTTTCTGATCTGTAAAAGGGCATCACAGAACCTGTCTAATTCGGCTTTGTCCTCACTCTCTGTAGGTTCGATCATGATCGTACCTGGTACAGGGAAGCTCATAGTCGGCGCATGGAAGCCATAATCCATCAGGCGTTTTGCCACATCCTCTGCTTCAATCTCAGCGGACTTCTTAAAAGGCCTGAGGTCCACAATAAATTCGTGTGCGCAGGTTCCACCGGTTCCGGTATAAAGGATATCAAAATCGTCCTTCAATCTTGCCCGCATGTAGTTGGCATTCAGAATAGCATTCTCCGTCGCCTTCTTCAGTCCTTCCAGTCCCAGCATTCTGATATATCCATAGGAAATCAGCAGGATACTTGCAGAGCCGTAGGCTGCAGCGGATACTGCGTGAACCGGACCTTCAGCAGTAGACTCTTCTACATGCCCCGGAAGGAAGGGAGCGAGGTGGCTTTTGACACAGATGGGGCCCATGCCGGGACCGCCACCGCCGTGAGGAATAGCAAATGTCTTATGAAGATTCAGGTGACAAACATCAGCGCCGATGAGGCCCGGTGCGGTCAATCCAACCTGAGCGTTCATATTGGCTCCATCCATATAAACCTGACCGCCATGCTGGTGGATGATCTCTGTTATCTGCCTTACGGTTTCTTCGTAGACACCGTAAGTAGAAGGGTAAGTGATCATGATACCAGCCAGGTGCTCTGCATGCTGAGCCGCCTTGACTTTCAGATCCTCTACGTCGATATATCCATTCTCCAGCGCTTTTACAACGACCACCCTGTAACCTGCCATCACTGCAGATGCAGGATTGGTGCCATGAGCAGAGATGGGGATCAGCATAATGTTCCTGTGTCCCTGACCGAGGCTTTGGTGGTAATTACGAATGGCAAGAAGTCCTGCATATTCTCCCTGCGCCCCGCTATTGGGTTGAAGGCTGCAGGCATCAAAAGCAGTGATCTCGGAAAGATACTTAGAGAGTTCGCGAATGATCTGCAGGTAGCCACCAGCCTGATCCTTCGGAACAAAAGGATGAATCTTCGCCCAGTGCGACCAGCTCAAAGGCATCATCTCCGAGGCGGCATTCAGCTTCATCGTGCAGGAACCGAGTGAGATCATGCTTGTGTTCAGTGACAGATCTTTATTCTCGAGCATTTTGATGTAACGCATCATCTGCGTTTCACTATGATGGCTGTTGAAATTAGGATGTGTCAGAAATTCTGTAGTCCGCGTCAGAGCCGAAGGGATATGATTCAGCACCTGATCATGATCGATCGAGAAGGAAACCGGTTGATCCTCTTTTCCTGTGAAAACTTCCAGGATATTGAAGATATCAGAAGTGGTTGTTGTCTCATCCAGGGCGATACCAACGGATCCGTCCTTGAAATACCGGAAATTTATTTGTGCAGCTTCCGCTTTGTTTCTGATGGCCACGGCATCAACACCCCGGACAACGATCGTGTCGAAGAAGCTCATGGAAGCAAGTTGTAATCCTGATGCAGACAGCGCTTCAGCTAAAGTCTGTGTAAGCACCGCCACCCTCTTCGCAATCGTCTTCAGTCCGTCAGGGCCATGGAACACCGCATACATAGCCGCCATGTTGGCCAGCAAAGCCTGGGCCGTACAGATATTTGAGGTTGCCTTTTCTCTTTTGATATGCTGTTCACGAGTCTGGAGCGCCATCCGGAGTGCACGGTTCCCTTTGGCATCGATACTCACACCGATGATACGACCCGGAATGCTGCGTTTAAAATCATCTTTGGTAGAGAAGAAGGCAGCGTGCGGACCACCATATCCCATGGGAACGCCGAAGCGCTGGGCAGAGCCAAAGGCAGCATCAGCGCCCAGTTCACCCGGAGGTGTCAGCAGGGTTAGGGCCAGCAGATCAGTTGCCATTGCAACATATGCGCCCTGTGCATGAACCTCGTCTATAAACCTGCGATAATCTTCTACAGAACCGACATTATTGGGATACTGAAGTAAGGCACCAAAGAAGCTGTTATCGATCGCTGCTGTTTTATAATCACCGAAGACTACTTCGATTCCTACCGGTAATGCCCGTGTGATAACCACATCTTTTGTCTGCGGGAAGACTTCCTCATCGACGAAGAATTTAGGGCGGTCAATCCTGTCAGCAGACTTATTGAGCATGTTAAAGAACATGGTCATTGCCTCTGCGGCAGCAGTGGCCTCATCCAGCAGTGAAGCGTTGGCGATGGGGAGCGCTGTCAGGTCACTTACCATTGTCTGGTAATTCAGCAGGCTTTCCAGACGACCCTGGGAAATCTCAGCCTGGTATGGGGTATACTGGGTATACCATCCCGGGTTCTCGAAAACATTTCTGAGAATGACACTTGGCGTATGGGTATCGTAATATCCCTGTCCGATGTATGACTTGTATACTTTATTCTTCAGAGAGATGGCCTTTACTTCCTGCAGGTACTCCGCTTCGCTCATGGCAGGCGGCACATTAAGCTCGTGATTCATTCTGATATCTGCCGGTACCGTTCGTGCGATGAGTTCATTCATATCAGCTACACCAATCGTGCGCAGCATCTCTTCGGTTTCCTGAGCATCAGGACCGATATGCCTGTTAGTAAACTCTTGGTTTTGAAGGGAAAACAAATTCATAAGTAAAAAGAAAGGCTTGAAAAATTGTAAGAATGTGCAAAGTTACTGGTTGTGCCTGAATTAGATGTTGATTTATATCACAAAACAACCGGGGCTGCAGAAGGCCAGGCAATTGGATTACCGACTAAAGACAACCCGGCCATAGCTCAGAAAAGCTTGCGATCTGAAACCCTGGTAATCAATAAGTTCTGGCAGTACGCAGGGAGAAACGTAACTTTGCAGCCATGTCTATCAATGCTAATCTGAGTAGTCGCAGCAACAATCTCTGCGAACTATGTGGTAATCCTGATGCTGAATTAAAGATCTGGGCAGTACCACCCAGAACAGACGATTCTGATGCAGATGTAGTAGTACTCTGTTCGGAATGTCATTCCAAAATTGCTTCAAACGATTATTCTGACCCCAATTACTGGCGGTTTCTGGAAGGCAGTATCTGGAGTGAGGTGCCCGCTGTTCAGGTGCTGAGTTATAAGATTCTTGGCAAGCTGGGCGCAGACTGGGCACAGGATGCCCGCGAGGCCGCCTCACTGGACGAGACACTGATAGCCTGGGCAAATGCCGAGGACGAACTGGAAGCAGCGAAGCTTGTCCACAAGGACAGCTATGGTGTACCATTGTCACAGGGAGACACGGTGGTGTTGACCGAAAACCTGAATGTAAAGGGGACAAGTTTCAGCGCACCCAAAGGAACCATTGTCCGTAAAATCAGATTGGTACCTGACAATGACCAACAGATCGAGGGAAAGATCAATGGTGAAACCATTGTCATCCTCACGAAATTCGTGCGTAAGTCTGTCTAAGAAAGCGCTTTTCTGATCGCTGGTGCCACCACAGTACCGAGCAATTCGATGGAGCGCAGAACTTTTGCATGAGGCATGGTACCGACTGTATTGTGAAGCAGAAACCTTGTGAACCCGAATAGCTCGTGTTCATAAAGTATTTTATCGATCACCTGCTGCGGGCTGCCCACCAGCAAGGAACCTTCGGGTTGGCGCATAGCTTCGAACTGCGCTCTCGTAGTAGGAGGCCAGCCTCTTTCCCTACCGATCTGACTCATCAGTATCTGGTAAGGCGGGAAGAAAGTATCTGCCGCATCCTGGGAATCATCGGCAATGAAACCATGTGAATTAATAGCCAGTTGAAGAGGCTTATCGCCCTGTTCAGTTTTCCAGTGATCCTTATACAGTTGGATGAGCGGTACGAACTGCCTGGGCATGCCTCCAATGATGGCCAGCGCTACCGGCAAACCATATTTTGCTGCCCGAATGACCGAAGCGGGGGTGCCCCCTACTGCAATCCATATGGGTAACTGTTGCTGCGCGGCACGGGGATAAACGCCGAGATCTTTCACGGGGGCGCGGTGCTGACCAGACCAGCTGATCTTCTCTTCCCGGTTGACCTTTACCAGCATATCCAGTTTTTCTGCGAACAGCGTGTCATAATCCTGGAGGTGATAGCCGAAGAGCGGAAACGATTCTATGAAGGAACCCCTGCCCGCCATAATCTCTGCACGACCGCGCGAAATCAGATCAACCTGTGCAAAATCCTGGTAGACTCTGACGGGGTCATCAGAACTCAATACAGTCACGCCGCTGGATAGACGGATGTTCTCTGTTACTGAGGCGGCAGCCGCCATGACCACAGCGGGTGAAGACACTACAAAATCCGGACGATGATGCTCGCCGATGGCAAAAACATCAAGCCCCACCTGGTCTGCCAGTTTCACCTCTTCCATCAGGTTCTGCATGCGCTGTGCCGGTGAAAGGAGTTTTCCCGTCTGAGGATCTGGGGTATTCTCTACGAAAGTGGTAATGCCGATCTCCATTATGGATATTTTTTACAAAGGTACCCCGATACTATGCAGCGAGGGATATACTAACATTGAGCGATTCTATCCGCTGTACCTTTTTAACGGAAGGTTTTCATATAGTTAATAATGGCCGCCACCTGTGCTCTGTCCAGCATATCATTTTCGGGGTGCTTCTTTTTGCCCCATGCCAGGAACAGTTTACGTGCTTCCGTATCTCCGTTCTCTATCAGTACCGTGCTGTTCCGGATTTTTTGCTCCAGCCATTGAGGACTCCGCTTTTTCGTCACTCCTTTGAGAGCGGGTCCAAAACTATCCTTCTCCGGCAGGTGGCAGGTGGCACAGCGCAGCTTAAACAGTTTTGCACCATCTTTTTCTGCCAGCCAGGCAGGACGGGGACCAGGGGCTGCAGAACCTGAGGATTTGCCATCTGAGATCGTGTCGGTTTTAACTGCCTTACCCGAGGAAAAATGACGTACTACCACATCACTGTCTGGCTTATTCCAGAGATTCTTCTCAGCCTTGTAGACCTTCTCTTTTACCAGTTCTCCTTTTTCACTATAAAATTTCCATACACCCGCTTTGTACTTTCCTTCGTAGTATTCCTCCCTTGCAATCTGTCCATTTGCATAATGATACACCGCCTTGCCGTCTGGCAAGGCCTGTTTCCAGTTTTTCACATGTTTCACTTTACCGTCGGGATAAAAGCTTTTCTCCTCTCCGTCTATGAACTCTCTTTTTCCATCTATCCGGAATCTGCGAGTGGAGAATATCTTTCCACTTGCATAGTATTCCGTGTAATTCCTGCAATTACAACCGGGATCAAACTGGATCAGCATCTGAAGCTTCCCATCCTCACTATAAACCCTCGTGAAAGATGCCATTGGTTGCTCCTGGGCGAAGACCAGTTCAGCGAAAAAAATCAGGAGTAGGCTGTAGATCGGCTTCATTGATCGAAGGAAGGTAGCAAAACAGAAACTAATCAGTTTGCTGCCGTGGAACGAATTTGAATGATTCAGTAATCAGAGGTATCGCTGCTGCCCTTTCATGGCTGGGATTACATATGTTGACATTCCCTTTTTTGGAGAGTACAAATTCTACCATTTGTATGACCTCGTCCGAGAGTGGTTTTTCATCCTGAAGCTGCTGAAGCCCGGCGAGCGCATAAAGTTGCAGTTCTGTATTTCCTGTCCGGAGCCAGCTTATCAGCGAATCGCCGTCCTTTTGGGCCACCCATTGATTGACCAACTTCATCTGAGGAGTGATCAGGCTGTCCTCACCGCAGTACTGACCATAGTTGATCGTATCGATGAATAAAAACTGTGGTTGTAGCGGAACTTTAAAACGCGCTTCAAATTGTTGTTCAAAGTCCTTCAGCTCAGCTTCGGATTTACCGGAGACAATCGACCTGTTATACCGACCGTTGGCATCCAGCCCGCGCATATCATAACTAATGATCGTTGAATCCTTCACGAGTGTATATATCCGGAATGGATGGACCACATACTCCGTATTGGAGGGCGCGCCGTAGTAGATCTGCATGATGCCTTCATAATATCCGGGCAGCAACTCCCGGTATAACCTCCAGTACATCCCGGTTGCCGGATAATCGAACTCGTATATTTCCGAATTGGAGGCAGCATATTGATTAAGCTGTTGAACAGCTCCGGTTTGCAGTACTGTTCTGAGCTGAGGAAAGTCCTGTGCGGTAGCCTGGATATTGAACGCCAGGAATGCCACTAGCGTGAAAATCGTACGAACCATAGTAAAAACTGCTTAAAGATATTATATCCCGGCTAATGGCTGACGCTGGCTGCACTGGTGCGTCAGAAATCTGGATACATCTCCAATGACCGCGTGAGCCGCCTCACTCAGCAGGAGTACATGTCCGCCCCTTGTATACGTTGACAGCTTTTTTACAGTTGAGCCGGCGTGGGTATAAATATATCCAGCGCTTTTATGGTGAACGACATCATCATCAATCGCCTGTGCCACCAGTAAAGGTGTTCTGACGGAGGTAATCAGTTCTCTTGTTTTGTTGAGCAGGAGCCGGAAATTCCAGAGTGCTTTCAACGGTAACCTGTTTGAGGGTTTGAGATAGCGTTTGATATTAGAATAGTCACGAGTCTTCAGATCGTGAATGATGTTACTGATGATCTTTCCTTTGTCGAGATAATAGATCGGTGTATTAATGGTCACCAGTCCGTCTACTTCGTAGCGGCTTGCGAGCTGCATGCCGATGAGTCCGCCCATCGAAAAACCGATAATAAAAACCATTTCACATTGATCCTTCAGACACTGGAGTTGCTCCTCTGCGGAACCAATCCAATCTGTATAGCGTACTTCCTTCAGGTCTGAAGGAATACCGGTATGTCCTTTCAACTGGGGACAATTGATGAGGATCTCCTGCTGTTCCAGAGCTTCTACCAGAGGTCGCACTTCCCTGTAACTCCCGCCAAACCCGTGTATCACAAGGCAACCTATCTTCTGCTTCATATCTAAAGCTAGGAATAAAGCACAGACGCTGTTGTCAAGGGAATTCTAAAAATTTTTCCGGAGTAGCAAGACCTAATGCATTTAGATCAAATTATTTGGAAATAATAATATTTTTTTATGAATCTGTAGTATTGAGCAGGCTGCACTTCCGAAGGCTTTTTGTACTTTCTTTGTTTAAAGAGACGGAAGGTCCCCCTGGCCTCAAGCAACTACTCCATGAAAATCTCGCACTACATTTTCCTGAGTTTTTTACTGATCCTGTTGCTGTTTTCTATTACAACCTACATCAATTTTAGGCAGTCAGAGGCGGTGAAGGAAAATGCGGAATACCTCGACCGGTCGAGTCAGGTGGTTAAGATCGCCAACAGGTTTCAGAGGAATATACTTAGTGAATTGAGTGGACTTCGGGGTTATCTGCTGACGGGCGAGCAATATTTTGTACAGTCATATGATTCTGCTGCCTTTGATAATGCCCGAATTCTGAAAGAGTTGAATGAGCTGATCCCTGATACTTCCATCCAGCATATTAGGCTGAAAGAGATCGAGGAGCTCAATGCCCGTTGGATCGAAGAGTTTGCAGCACCGCTCAAAGAGGCAAAAAAGCTGGCTATTGTGCACGACAGCAACCTGAATATGTACAAGGCCATGTACAGGGAGAAGATGATCACCGGTGATGAGAAAGATCTGCATACACAGTTACAGAACAGGTTCCGGGTGTTTACCAATCATGAATATGAGATCCGGGCACTTCGAGCGAAGAACCTGGCAGAATCTGAGCGATCAACAAAAAATATCTCGTTTGTACTGACCGCTTCTTCCATTCTGATCAGCCTTACTATTGTCAGTTTTCTGGCACACAGGATCTCTTCCCGGATCAACCTTATGGTACGGCTGGCCGATGGTATAGCATCGGGTGACTACAAAGTGCATATCGAGGACACTGGTAAGGATGAGCTGAGTAAGCTGTCGATGTCGCTGAATAATATGGCTCTGGTTTTGTCTGAGAACATCTCCATGTTAAAAAGGAAGAATGAGGAGCTGGATCAGTTTGCGCACATCGTCTCCCACGATCTGAAGGGGCCGTTGAGAGGGATCGATAATGTGGTTACCTGGATCGAGGAAGATCACCTTGATGAGATCTCACCCAAGGTGCGGGAATACCTTGATCTGATCAAGGGCAGGATCGTTAGAGCGGAGAACCTTATTGAAGGGATCCTTTCCTACGCAAGGATCGACAAGGAAAGATTACAGAAAGAACAGGTGAATATTTCTGTCCTTGTCAGAGAGATCCTCGATAACATTACAGCTGTTACCAGGGTTAGGTTTGATATTCAGGACCATCTTCCGGTGGTTTATACAGAAAGGGTACCTTTGTATCAGGTCTTTGCTAATCTCATCAGCAACGCGATAAAGTATCACGATAAATCCGATGGACGCATCAGCGTTTATTATGAGGATTACGGATCGCATTTCGTGTTCTTTGTTGCAGATGACGGACCGGGTATTCCTCAACATTATCATGAGCGGATATTCGGTATTTTTCAGACCCTTCAGGATCGGGACACCTTCGAAAGTACAGGTGTTGGATTGGCAATCGTCAAGAAGATTCTCGAGGCCAGAAACGAAAAAATTCAGGTTTCTTCGGAACCAGGAAAAGGGTCGGTATTCTCTTTCACCTGGACCAAATAAGTATTGTAAATGGAAAAAGTAATCAACATTCTTTTGGTAGAAGACGACCAGTTGGACGTGATCAATATTAAACGGACACTGGACAAGATGAACCTATTGTATCAGTTACACCTTGCAAAAAATGGTGAAGAGGCGGTCGAGCTTTTAGGTTCATTGGAGCAGGAAGGTCAGGAGAAAATGCCAGATTACGTGTTAATCGACATCAACATGCCCAGGATGAATGGGCTGGAATTGCTTTCCGTAATACGTCAGACACCATCCTGGAAACATCTTAAATGTTTCATCATCACTACTTCTGAGGAAAAAGTAGACCGTGAGAAAGCTAAAGGCCTTGGTGTATCCGGGTATATCGTAAAGCCATTAAAGCTTACGAATCCGTCTTCGATGGATGCTTTCAACCTGATGATCGATCTCCTGAACGAAAAGAAATAAACCTGTAGATACCTGATCAGGAGCCGCTGCTGATCGTGCTTTCGGCTGTTTTTACAGCAGGTAGGGTAATGATAAAGGTGGAACCTTTGTTCTCTTCACTTTCGGCACTGATGAATCCAGCGTGATGATCAATGATCTTTTTACAGATGGAGAGTCCGATACCTGTACCTTCAAATTGTTCGTAGGTGTGAAGCCTTTTGAAGGCCATGAATATCTGATCGGTGTACCGGCTGTCGAATCCGATTCCATTGTCCTGGATAAAGATCCTGAAATAGTCTTCGCTGTAACGTTCCTTATCAACTAATGATGGAATATCTATCCCCTTCACCTTCTCCGAATTGATCCGGATGACGGGCTTCACACCGTCGCGGGAAAACTTCAGGGCGTTGATGATCAGATTCTGGAATACCTGCCGGAACTGTGCCGCTACTATTTTTACAGTAGGGAGCTTGTCCACCTGAATTTCTGCACTTTTCTGTTCGATGAGGATTTCAAGATCTGAAATTACTGTCTGGAGCAGGTGGTTCAGATCCACTTCCTCCTCTGTATCGCTGGTAGTGGATGACCTTGAGAATGCGAGCAGATTACGGATCAGCATCTGCATGCGTTCAGAAGCTTTCAGCATTCTTTCCAGAAAACTTCTGCCTTCTACCCCAAGCTGATCGTTGTATTCTTTGCTAAGTCTCCCGCCAAAAACAATGATCTTTCTGAGAGGCTCCTGGAGATCGTGAGAGGCCACATAGGCAAACCGCTCCAGTTCTTCATTGGAGGCTTTCAGTCGTTGAATATTATCGAGCAGCTGTTGGTTCAGTTCCTTGATCGTACGTTCAGAATTCTTCCTTTCGAGTATCTCCCGTTCGAGACTGGCATTGGATTCCTTTAGCCGCTGTTCCTGTAGCCGGAGCTCAAAATTCTTGTGATATAGCTCAACAAACACCGCCACCTTGGCCCTGAGCAGTTCAGGGTTGATGGGTTTGTAGATATAGTCCACGCCACCCAGCTGGTAGCCCTTGAACATGTGTTCTTCTCCATAATCATTAGCGGTAATGAAAATGATGGGTACATGTTTCAGCCTGTCGCGCTGATAGATCATGCTGGCTGTCTCAAATCCATTCAGATCCGGCATCTGCACATCCATAAGGATCAGCGTGAAATCCCACTGTTTCAGCAGGATCTTAAGCGCCGCCCTTCCGGAATTCGCCCGTATGATCGTATAGCCAAGCTTATCAAGGATGGTTTCGATAGAGAAGAGATTGTCTTCTCTATCGTCCACCACCAGTATCTTGACTTCCGGCTTCTCCTGTAGTCCGTTTTCGTTAACCGTTACATTCATTGCTCCTATTTATACAGCCACACACGCATCAGAGACAATAATTGGTCCATCTTTACCGGCTTCGTGATATAATCTGAAGCACCCGCCTCTATACATTTCTCCCGATCGCCCTTCATAGCTTTTGCCGTCACCGCAATTATCGGGAGGTTGCTCTTCTTATGTTCCCTTCTGATCTTCTGTGTTGTCTCGTATCCGTCCATTTCCGGCATCATGATATCCATTAATACCATGTCGATATTACTATTTTCATTCAGAACATCAATGGCTTCCTGGCCACTCTCGGCTGTGATCGTATTGATCTTATACTTTTCAAAAGCCGTGGTGAGGGCAAAGAGGTTTCTTACATCATCGTCCACAACGAGGATGTTCTTGCCTGCCAGTACATCCTCCTTCCAACGAAGGTTTCCGATGATCTTTCTTTTTTCCGGCAATAGATCATTCTGATGAATGTGGAGGTGCATCACCGTTTCTTCCAGCAGGGTTTCCAGGGAGGTCACACTCTTAAGAATGATCCTGTTGGCGTACTGCTTCAACTGACTCTTTTCCTTATTGGTGAAATCCTTCGCCGAGTAGACAATCACCGGCATCATCTGCATCTTCTTCATGGTATTGATCTGTATGATCAGATCCATACCCGGGATATCCGGCAGCATATAGTCTATGATGACCCCATCATAGGCATGCTCACTGATCAGCTTCAGTGCTTCATTTCCAGACTGGGCTATTGTAATATCGATCAGGGGACCGTTGTCCAGCATTTTTACAATCTGTGAAGAATCGATCTCATTGTCCTCAACCACAAGCAGGGACCTTTTACTTCCGGGATTGTAATTGTAGATATCATTGATCAGATCTGTCAATGATTCATTGCTCAGTGGTTTCTGGTGGAAGCTTCTGGCACCGCGCTTCATAGAAAGGAGCCGGTTTTCTTCTCCGGAGATGATATGCACCGGAACATGCCTGAGGTTCATATCATTTTTGAAGAGATCGAGGATCTTCCAGCCACTACCATCAGGCAGCTTGGCATCCAGGGTAACTGCGACCGGATTGTATTTATTGGCCATGTCGAATACATCTCCGAAGTTGACAGCGACCACCACCTTCATATTCAGCTCGTGCGCCTTGTCGATGATGATCTTTGCGAATCGCAGATCGTCTTCCACCACAAGGATGACCTTATCACCCGGGACAATATTGTTCCGGTCGTCGCCGGTGTCATTCAGCGCCTCTGAGGCAGCACTCAGATCTCTGTCGAGCGCCTTGCCATTATTCTGCCCGTTCTTCCTGTCCTCGCTCTGGATCAATTCCGCATCAGCGATGATCAAACTGCTTGGCTTTTCCGACTTCACCAGTTCCGGATTGTAGTCTATCGGAAGATAAAGCGTGAAGGTACTTCCTACACCGACCTCGCTTTCGAGCTCTATCGAACCACCGAGCAGATCTGCCAGTCCACGGCTGATGGAGAGTCCCAGACCCGTTCCTCCGTATTTACGGCTGGTGGAGCCCTCCGCCTGCTGGAATGCTTCGAAGATGATATTCTGTTTATCCCTGGTAATACCGATACCGGTGTCTTTGATCTCGAAGGCTACAATCTTACCTGCATTATCTAGACTTGGATTACCGTATTTCTTTTGATGCTTCTGTTCGTAGATTCTCAGCTTCACCTCTCCTTTTTCGGTGAACTTGAAGGCATTGGAAAGGAGGTTTTTCAGGATCTGGTTCAGTCGCTGGATATCCGTTTCGATGCTGTCCGGCAATCCTTTTTCCATTTCGATACCAAACCGGAGATTCTTGCTTTCCGAAACGTGTTTGAAGGTTGTCTCCACGAAAGAAGAGATTTCGGAGAAACGGACATTTATAAAGTCTGCTGAGATATAACCAGATTCGATCTTCGAGAGATCGAGGATATCATTGATCAGCTGAATGAGATCATCCCCGCAACTGTGGATCGTTTTGGCGAAGCGTACCTGTTTTTCAGTGAGGTTTCCTTCCGGATTCTCGAACAATTGCTGGGCGAGGATCAGAAGTGAGTTCAGCGGTGTGCGCAGCTCGTGCGACATATTGGCGAGGAACTCTGATTTGTATTTGGAGGTCAGCGTCAGCTGTTCTGCTTTCTCTTCCAAAGATCTTCTGGCCTCTTCTACCTCACGATTCTTATTCTCCAGCTCATCCTTCTGTTTCACCAGCAGGTGTGCTTTGTCCTGCAGCTCTTCATTCGTGCGACGCAGTTCTTCGGTGAGCGACTGCGATTGTTCCAGAAGATGTTCGGTTCTGGAGTTCGTTTCGATCGTATTCAATACGATACCGATACTTTCAGTGAGCTGTTCGAGGAAGTCGAGGTGGGTTTCACTGAACACATCGAAGGACGCTAGTTCGATGACCGCTTTCACCTCTTTTTCGAATAATACCGGCAGGATGATCAGATTGGTTGGTGATGCCTGACCAAGTCCGGAGCCGATCTTTACATAGCTCTTCGGGATATTGGAAAGGATAATCCTTTGTTTTTCCTGGGCGCACTGACCAACCAGTCCCTCCCCTGGTGCAAACTCCTTCTTGGCATTGATATCGCCTTTAAAGGCGTAGGAGGCAAACAGTTTCAGTCTTTGATTCTGGAAGCCCTCATCCTGTTCGAGGATATAGAACATTCCATGCTGCGCGTTGACCACCTGAGCGAGTTCTGAAAGAATTCTTTTGGTTACCGTGCTCAGGTCTTTCTGACCCTGCAGCATTTGGGTGAGTTTGGCAAGGTTCGATTTCAACCAGTCCTGTTCCTGATTCCGCAGCGTGGTTTCCTTCAGGTTAGCGATCATCTGGTTGATCGTATCCTTAAGTGCTTCCACCTCCCCCTTGGCATCTACGCGGATCATCCGGGTGAGATCACCTTTTGTTACCGCGGAGGCTACTTCGGAGATGGCGCGCACCTGAGTGGTAAGATTCTCCGCGAGCTGGTTTACGTTTTCTGTAAGGTTTTTCCAGATACCCGAGGCACCAGGCACATTGGCCTGTCCACCGAGTCTACCTTCAACCCCTACCTCGCGCGCGACCGTGGTTACCTGGTCGGCGAATACAGCGAGGGTATCGATCATTTCATTGATCGTATCTGTGAGTTGTGCTACTTCACCCCTGGAAGAGATGGAGAGCTTCTGATTCAGATTACCGGTGGCTACGGAGGTCACCACCTTTGCGATACCCCGCACCTGTGAGGTCAGGTTGGAGGCCATCATGTTTACCGAGTCTGTAAGATCCTTCCATGTACCGCCGACACCCTTCACTTCTGCCTGACCGCCCAGCTTTCCTTCGGTGCCCACCTCGCGGGCCACACGGGTCACCTCGAAGGCGAAGGAGTTGAGCTGGTCCACCATGGTGTTGATCGTATTCTTCAGATCGTAGATCTCACCTTTCACGTCGATAGTCACCTTTTTGGAAAGGTCGCCGGAGGCGACCGCCTTGGTCACTTCTGCGATATTCCGCACCTGCGATGTGAGGTTACCCGTCATTTGGTTTACGGAGTCGGTAAGGTCCTTCCAGGTTCCCGCTACCCCCGGTACGAAAGCCTGTCCGCCGAGTTTACCTTCAGTACCTACCTCACGGGCCACACGTGTTACTTCCGAGGCGAAGGAGCGGAGCTGATCCACCATGGTGTTCAGTGTTTCCTTCAGCTGGAGGATCTCACCGCGCACATCCACCGTAATCTTCCGCGACATATCGCCATTGGCCACCGCGATGGCCACATCCGCGATATTCCGCACCTGATCGGTGAGGTTGCCTGCCATCTGATTTACGGAGTCCGTAAGATCCTTCCAGGTTCCGGCTACTCCCGGTACATTGGCCTGTCCACCGAGCTTTCCTTCCGTACCCACCTCACGGGCCACACGGGTCACCTCTGAGGCGAAAGAGCGGAGCTGGTCCACCATGGTATTGATTGTATTCTTGAGTTCGAGGATCTCGCCTTTTACATCCACCTCAATCTTACGGGAGAGGTTACCGTTTGCCACGGCTGTAGTTACCTCGGCGATATTCCGCACCTGGGCAGTGAGGTTGGAGGCCATTTTATTTACAGAGTCGGTAAGATCTTTCCAGGTTCCTGCAACACCGGGTACATCCGCCTGACCGCCGAGCTGCCCTTCTGAGCCCACCTCGCGGGCCACACGCGTTACCTCAGAGCCGAAGGCGTTGAGCTGATCCACCATCGTGTTGATGGTGTTCTTCAATTCCGCGATCTCGCCCTGAACATCTACAGTGATCTTTTTGGAGAGGTCACCCTTGGCCACCGCAGTGGTCACTTCGGCGATATTCCGCACCTGGGCTGTCAGGTTACTACCCATCTGGTTTACGGAGTCGGTGAGGTCCTTCCAGGTTCCTCCCACACCCTGCACCTTGGCCTGTCCGCCCAGCTTACCTTCCGTACCTACCTCGAGGGCCACACGAGTTACCTCGGAGGCGAAGGAGTTAAGCTGGTCCACCATCGTGTTAATCGTTTTCTTCAGCTCGAGGATCTCTCCTTCTACCATTACCGTGATCTTCTTGGAAAGGTCACCGTTGGCCACCGCAGTGGTCACCTCGGCGATATTCCGCACCTGGGCTGTCAGGTTGGAGGCCATCTGGTTCACGGAGTCCGTGAGACCTTTCCACACACCACCAACACCTTTTACCTTGGCCTGACCGCCCAGCTTACCTTCCGTACCTACTTCGAGGGCCACACGGGTTACCTCGGAAGCGAAGGAATTGAGCTGATCCACCATGGTATTGATCGTATTCTTCAGTTCTGCGATCTCGCCCTGAACGTCTACCGTGATCTTTTTGGAGAGGTCACCGTTCGCTACCGCTGTCGTTACCTCGGCGATATTCCGCACCTGAGCGGTGAGGTTAGAGGCCATCTGATTTACGCTGTAGGTGAGATCCTTCCAGACTCCGCCTACCCCTTTTACTGTGGCCTGCCCGCCCAGCTTACCTTCAGAGCCCACCTCCCGTGCCACGCGCGTCACCTCGGAACCGAAGGAGTTGAGCTGATCCACCATCGTGTTGATCGTATTCTTGAGTTCGAGGATCTCGCCCTGAACATCCACTGTAATTTTTTTGGAGAGGTCGCCGTTGGCTACGGCTGTCGTCACCTCGGCAATGTTCCGCACCTGACCAGTGAGGTTGGAGGCCATCTGGTTTACAGAGTCTGTGAGATCCTTCCAGACACCTCCGACACCTTCCACTGTGGCCTGACCGCCCAGCTTACCTTCAGAGCCCACCTCGCGCGCCACACGCGTTACCTCGGAGCCGAAGGAGTTGAGCTGATCCACCATGGTATTGATCGTATTCTTTAGCTCCAGGATTTCCCCTTTTACATCCACCGTGATCTTGCGGGACAGATCCCCTTTCGCCACTGCTGTGGTTACTTCGGCGATATTCCGCACCTGGGCGGTGAGGTTGCTACCCATCTGGTTCACCGAGTCGGTAAGATCCTTCCAGACACCAGCCACCCCTTTCACACGTGCCTGACCGCCGAGCTTTCCCTCGGAACCCACTTCTCTGGCCACACGCGTTACCTCGACGGAGAAGGAGTTGAGCTGGTCCACCATGGTATTCATGGTATTCTTAAGCTCTGCTATTTCTCCTTTCACATCCACGGTGATTTTCTTGGAAAGGTCGCCCTTGGCTACTGCTGTTGTTACCTCGGCGATGTTCCGCACCTGACCGGTAAGGTTAGAGGCCATCTGGTTTACCGAGTCGGTAAGATTCTTCCAGGTTCCGGCAACCCCCTTTACCTGTGCCTGGCCGCCCAGCTTTCCTTCCGTGCCTACCTCGAGTGCCACACGCGTCACCTCGGAGGAGAAAGAGTTGAGCTGATCCACCATGGTATTGATCGTATTCTTTAGTTCCAGGATCTCACCTTTCACATCCACGGTAATCTTTTTGGAGAGGTCGCCTTTTGCCACGGCTGTGGTTACCTCGGCGATGTTCCGCACCTGACCCGTGAGGTTAGAGGCCATCTGGTTCACCGAATCCGTAAGATCTTTCCATACACCGGCCACCCCTTTTACCTTGGCTTGTCCGCCCAGCTTACCCTCCGTACCTACTTCCAGGGCCACACGTGTTACTTCAGCGGAAAAGAGATTGAGCTGCTTTACCATGTCGTTCACTTCCCGGGCGATCTTGGCGTATTCGCCCTGGAGTTCGTGATCGCCGATCTGGAGCGGCATTTCCTGGGAAAGGTTACCCTTGGCCACCGCGCTGATCACCCCGGCGATTTCAATGGTAGGGTGTACAAGATCACCGATCAGCGTGTTGAGCGCTTCGGCTTTTTCAGTCCAGCCACCTTTACCGAACGGTACTTCTATGCGGTGGTTGAGCTTACCATGTTTACCGATCATTTTACTGGCGAGAGTAAACTCCTGGGTCATTTTATCGTTGAGCGAGATGATCTCGTTCATCGTATCGCAGATCTTGCCACTGATGCCTATCTGGTCAATGGGCATGCGTACCTGGAAATTACCGTTCTTTACCTCGGTGAGGACATTGAGGAGTTCGCGATACAGTTCGCTGGTAGGCAGGGTATCCAGGACAGCAGAGGCTGGCTTTGCTGCCTTTCCTCTCTTTGGGGATTTTTCTTCCGGCAACACTGTCTGGGACTGATCGCCGCTTACGCCGTTCTTACGGACTCCGTTGGTGCTTTTAGGTTGATTTGCCATGTGTTGTGTGTGTTTGGATCTGAATCCGATCAGATATTCAGAATTCTACTCAGGTAAAGGGAAGGAATTAAAAAATCATACCAGGGAGTGGAATTCCGTGATTGACAAGGACTGAACTCGTCTGCATTACAAAGAATCAGGCGCCTGAGAAACCGGGGGAAAGGTCGGAGGGATGTTTCAGGGGAAGTTGGATGGTGAAGGTGGTGCCCTTACCTTCTTCGCTTTCAGCGGTGATGCTGCCGTGATGGTTTTCGACGATTTTGCGACAGAGCGCCAGTCCGATTCCGGTGCCTTCGTATTCATTTTTCGGAACGAGGCGTTGGAAGATCTGGAATACCTTTTCAGCGAATTCCTTTTTAAAGCCTATACCATTGTCTTTCACCTGGATCTGAAGGATGCCGGGTGCCTTTTCCTTCGCCAGTACCTGGATGAGCGGAGGGAGGCCGGGTTTGGCGTACTTGATCGAATTGCTGATCAGATTCTGAAAGAGCTGGCGCATCTGGAAGGGCAGCACTTCGGCGATGGGCAGCTTGTCTGCTACGATGCCGGCCCCGGAAAGTTTGATGGAAACCTCCATATCGATCAATACATCCTGAAGGATGGCATTAAGATCGGCGGAAACGAACTCCTCTGCATCGCTGGATACATTGCTGTAGGAGAGAATATCTTCAATGAGATCCGTCATTCTGCGGGCGGAGTGCTGTATTTTCTCGAGATAGCCCAGTGTGCCTTCGGGCAGGCCAGATCCCTGGCGCATAAGCAAGTCGCTGAACGTATGGATCTTTCGGAGTGGTTCTTTAAGATCGTGGGAGGCCAGCCAGGCAAATTGTTCCAGTTCCTTATTGGAGCGTTCGAGCTCTGCCTGTTTTCGTTCCAGCTCCAGCGCGCTCCTTTTGATATCTGAGATATCGCGGATGAAGGCGATGAAAACCGGCTCGCCGCCCTGGGTGGTTTTTGAGATCGTAAGCGAGATGTAGAACTCCTGTCCGCTGGCGTCGAGTGCCTGCGTTTCGATGGTCCGGTTAAGCACCCGTTCTTCACCTGTTTCAAGGTGGCGGCGGATACCTTCTCTATGACTTTGCCGGTGTACGGGCGGGATAATCAGCTCTGCCAGATCGCGGCCAACGACATCCATGGCCGACCATCCAAACATAGTTTCGGCCTTTGGATTCCATAATTTGACGCGACTTTCCGTGTCAATGACGATGATGGCATCAGGGGCGTTGCGGATGATCTGACGGATATTCTCTTCACGCTCTACCAGTTGCGCGGTATAGAAGCGGATCTGTTGCTCGGCGGCCTGGCGGAGCGTGACATCGCGTAGGATGCTCCGGGTGTATTCTGCTTTGCCATCACGGACCTTACAGGTCATATGGCCCTCTATGGCGACCTCTTTACCGTTCCGGCTGATGAAGACCGTGTTGAGGGCTTCGAGGGCGGGAAGGCCGGAGATGATGCGATCGCGATAGGCGCGGAAGCGGTCCTTTTCCCTTTCGGCTACGACATCGTAGATGGTGATATCCGGGAGTTCGGATTCTGAGAACCCAAGCGTTTCCAGCCAGGACTTGTTGGCGTAGAGCAACTTACCGCTGGGGTCGGCAATATGGATGAGATCACTGGCATTGTCGAAGATATCTTTGAACCTTTCTTCACTTTCGCGAGTCTTTTCCTGTTCAGCCTGTTGTCGTTTATCGATGGTGGCTGCTGCCAGTTCATGAACCTTTGTATGGTATTGCTGAAGTTCTTCGATGATAAAGACTGCCTCCTTCGATTTTTTGGTGAAATCGGGGAGAATTCTGGACATGGCGATCTCATCGGCTGCCGAGAGCATAACAATGTCCATTAGAGAAACCGAACGAGTATCGATGCCGTGGAGCATATCGTGTTTCCAGTCTTTATTCCGGAGAGTGAGCTGTTCGTATTCTCTTCCGGCGACGACTGCTTCGAGAAACTGGCGGGTGGAGGTTTCTACGAGCACGGCCAGACGCAGTTGTTCGCCTTCATATTTTTTGATGAGGGGCGGGTTCAGCTCATATAGCTGTTCCAGCTTCAGGCGGGTCAATTCTTCTAATCTTTTCGCCAGAAGATAGGCTGCGTAATCCTTTAAGCGGCTCATGAAACGACAGCGGAGTGTTTCCGCTTCCATTACAGGCAGTTATAAATTTGTGCCACGCCCTGGTTGAGTGGTTGAGGTTTCGAGTTGTTAGTTGCAGGTTGAGGGCCCACTGGCAGAAGTATGGGTATGGAGTTTTCGGCAGTGTCTAAGGCTTATTGTCAATCAGAACAAAGCGCTACTATTGGTGATTTGTCGGAAAGTGCTATAGATGGTGATAGTCTTTTCTGGCAATAGGATATTTCAATAGTTATTGAGCCAGGTTGCTGGAACCGGGACTATTATGCTATGATAGAAAACAAATCAGTCCCGAGATCATTTTGGATTTGCCTCCGTCAGAGATATTAATCTCTAACGGTAATCCCATAGCTCTCCAAATGATCTTTTAGTCGAAGCCAGGTTTTATCTGTGAGCGAGCCCGCCCAGAAACGCCTGTTCTTAAAATCTTTAGTTATCACTCTCACGGCATCGGGAAGACGAATTCCGGGAACATAAACAATTTCTTGAATGTCACTCAGCTTAAAGACCTTAGTCTGCCAAAAAAAGTATTTGTTTCTTACAATAAAATAGTTTGATGAAACTTTGAAAAAGTTCATAATCCATGCTAGAATTGGGAACCATGACAGCATTAAAACCAAGAGAATGATCCTGTTGTCTGTCGGCACGCCTTTGCTACCATTGATCCACGCTACTAACATAAAACCAATAGGCATCCAAAGGTAAACCCCCTCATAGGAAAATATAGGGTTTCCACGATAGTTCTCAAAGGTTTCGTTCTTTGGTTCACGACTTCCGACCAGGCAGGGCTCTGAATTGGTATAAGACTGTTTTTCGACAACAACCTGCTTCAGAAATGATTTGAGTTCCCCCGAATTCTCATACATGTCATCAAAAACACATCTGGTTCTTCCATCTCTGAATTTCAAGGTGGCAGCTTCGAATGATAAATTTGCGAAGTCTCCAGTGCCAGTAAGCTCCACGTGTTCTATTTCGTCTAAAGCATAGGTTTCTCTGTTAAAAGTTATTTCATGATCATTTATCTGAATGATTGGTACACACCGATAATATGTATAGATCGAAGTGAAGATCCCAGAATACGCGCCAATACCAAGAGCTAAAAGAAAATAATCTCTAAAGCGCCTGATTTCGGTCTGATATAACTTGTAAAAGATTACCAGAATGGCGGTTCCAAGAAGAAAACAAAACATAACCAGCAGAAAAAGTGCGCCGTAGAATCTTAGCCTGTGTCTTTTGGAAACGATCTTTGACATAGATATTCAGCAGTCTAAAATATACACAGTTTTTTTTAAAGAGGGCTGTGCAAAATAAATGCTGCCCAAAATCCCTCGGACAACACCTGGATTAACGTAAACCAGTGGGCCTTTTACGAACCATGGGATAATCGGTTAATACTCAAACGACTCACGACTAACGACTCACGACTGAGTTCTGAGTTTTTCAGTCGTTAGTTAAACGGGATGGCGTATCGTTACCGAAGGAGTCAGTAAGGGGTACCCAATAGAATAGGGAGTATAGAGGGAGTGTAGAGGGAGGTCATAGGGAATATATAGGGAGTACCAGCTTTCAGTTTTCCCTTTCATTCTTCAAAAAACAGATGAATCTCCTCATTGGTGGGAACAGCCAGATTGTTGATTTGAGCGGGTGTCCAGGCTGGCATTTCTCTGAGGATGGCTACTACAGCTGCGTCGAGCGATAGCTTCAGACCTTTTATTGATAACATTTGTTGCCAATGGTATAATAATACGATTTTTTAGGTGGATTGGGTGATACCTTAACACAGTTCTTCACCGCAGGGCATAGCTTTTGCTTGAATGTCAGTAACGGCGAGGGCTTTGAAAGGGTCTGAGGCGTTTGAAATGTGAAGCCATGAAAACTGTTTACATAGTGTACCTGGGGCTGACTACGCTCCTGGAAGGAAATATCCGAAATACTACATCTGCAGAAGCTGAGGCTGCAGCAGTGGCCGCCGACAGCAGCCGGAACTATGGCAGCGAGCTGGCAAAGGCATTTTATGAGCCGGACCCTATGCTGGAGAAATCGGTGGAGACGATCTATATCAATATGAATCCCGAACAAAGGGCTGCGCAGATGATCATGGTGGCAAGCACCTCCAGCGGATCCGACAAAAGGAAGGCCCTAAACCTTGTGGAAGAGGAGGTGGCCGGAGGAGTGCTGCTGCTGAAGGGTTCCAAAAAAGATTTTGAGAAGCAGGTTGAGGAATTCCGGAAGCTGACACGGAAAGATAACCTACCCCCGCTCTTTTCCTGCGACTGTGAGCCCTCGCTGCTGCGAAACAAATGGTCGGGCAGCCGGAGCGTACTGCCCGCCAGCGAACACTCCAACGATAGCATAGCAGCGGCACAGGCGAGAATTGTAACCAAAGAAATGAGAGAGGTGGGGGCCGCTCTAAACTTTGCCCCCGTGGTGGACAATGCGACCAATCAGTCCATCATTAACAACCGTTCGTATGGTGCAGATAACGAGGTGATCATATCCCGTTCTACCGCCTTTATACAAGCCACCCAGCAGGACGGAATTGCCGCTACAGTGAAGCATTTTCCCGGTCACGGAGCCGTGAAAGGGGACTCCCATAAAGCGACCGTTTACATCAACGGACCGTTTACGGAGCTGGATAATTTCCGTCAGGTAATCCAGGAAGCTGCGCCACTGGTGGTGATGGTGGGTCATATTACCGTGAGGGGCAATAACCCCTGGGCTACCGGAGACCTGCCCGCCAGCATTTCCAGAAAACTGGTGACCGGGCTGCTGAGAGAGGAGCTGGGTTTTGAGGGTATCGTTACCACGGACGCCATGAATATGAAAGCGGTTTCCCGTTACAAGAACGCCGACTGGAAAGCTGTGGAGGCGGGTGTAGACCTAATTGTGATGCCCGAGGCGCCGCGGCAACTGCATAACCAGATTGTGGAAGGATTGATGCGAGGTGATGCGATGAGCCGGCAACTGGAGCAGTCCATCAAAAGAATTATCCGGCTGAAACTGCTTACGGGCAACAACCTTCCGGACCGGGTGGAGCTGGCGGAGGCTGAAGACTGACGGCGGCACCTTTTTATATGTAATTGATTTGTATGATTGGAGCAGACAAAATAGTATCAATACCACCGGTGCCGGAAATGCGCAGACATGTGCTTTTTTCACTGAACTACATGAAGGCCTACCTATACTTCCTGCTGGCCAACCTGATATCGGGAATCCATGATCCGGAAATACTGGATAAGGATGAGCTGGAGGCACTGATCGGTAAGATCATGAGTGCGGACCCGCAGGAGCCCATTGTGCTGAAGGAGGAGGAGGTTAAGATCATTTACGCCTCTTATCTGATCGGTATCAAGCTGATCCTCAGTGATCAGGGAGAGTATATCGTAGACCAGATGCTGGATATGCTGCCGGATAAATACCAGCTCAGCTTTGAACAATTGCGGGAGTATGTGCTGCAGGTGAACAGTCACTTAATCAAAGATGCGGAAGAGAACCTGGGCGCGCTCATAGGAGGCTTTGAATCATGGAAGCAGCGTCTGATGGATTACCAGGTCGATGCCTGAGTCTAAGGTTAGCTGAATTTACCTTTAATTTTCTGAATCCATTTCTTCGTGCTGGAGGACTTTTTGTCTTCCCCGATAAGATAGCCGATGGGGTGGAGTGGGCGGACATGGTCGCAGATGATCTTGATGATGCCCAGGACAGGTATGGCCAGCACCATGCCGGGGAGTCCCCAGACGAACTCGCCAAAGACCAGCACGAGGATGGTGAATAGTGGGTTGATATTGACATTAGACCCCACAACCAGCGGTTCGAGAACATAGCTCTGGAAGCTTTGTACGATGGCGTAGGTGGCGAGAACACCAATCACCATACCCCCGCTGCCCCCCTGGGCAAGTACCATAAATACCGTAATGGTGGTGCCAATGATATTTCCGATAAAGGGGACAATTTCAAGCAGGCCACAGAGCATGGCGAAAAACAGCGCGTTCTTTACACCTACGATTGTGAAGCCGATGCCATATAGAATCCATAGACAGACGATCATCATGGCGAGACCGGCGAGGTATTTTTCTGCAACCTTCCGGGAGTCAGTCATCACCTTATTCGCTGCCTGCTGATTCTGATCCGGCACCAGTTTTAGGACGAACTTCCGGAGCCGGTCGCGGAAATACAGAAAGAGGAAGAGATAGACCAGAATCAGGACCATATCTGTAAGCAGAGCACCTGCTGAACTAAGGCCGGTCATTACCTTTCCACCCACGTCGGTGGAGGAGCGTTGTTTCTGAATGAACTCCTGTTGTTGTTCTTGAGGGATGCCAAGCCGTTCTGCTATCCCGGTACTGGCCTGTTCCATTTTGGAGCGCATTTCCTTTTCGATCTTATCAGCATCACTGGCGATATCGGAGATCTGCCAGGAGAGCAGCGCCGCCAGGCCGGCAAATACCAGGACCAGGATGAGGATGCAGAGTAGATTGGCGACAGCACGGTTGGTGCCGGCTTCCATCCTACGGGAAAGCGGCAGGAAGAGCATGGCGAGGAGGGCGCCGAAGGTCACGGGAACGAGGAAGGGTTTGGCATAAACGAGAATGAGGAAGACGAGAACCAGAAAGAGGAGGACCTGCAGTCCCCGGTGGAGCGACCATTTCATACAAAAGGCAGGAGAGAAAAACTATTCCAGAGGCTGGCGCTTGCGCCTGTTAAGAACCTCATCAGCATCGAAAACCATCGATCGATGAACGCTGAGATCGCTGAAGCACCAGCTCATCTTGTAGCGATCGCTAATCTGCCGAAGGGCAGATTGGGGGATAAAACTCTACAAGAATAAGCGGTTAATGCATCTGTTTATTCACCATTTATTAACAGCTTGTTAACGTTACCTACCGCCGGGGCCGGCAAAAGAAAGGCCCAAATGCTTAGTTTTCTGTTGATTATCAGCAGAATAGAATAAAATCGACCCGGGGAGGCCCTTTGATCGATTATCCTCTAAGCCACAGGATTACGGAAATGCGGGATGAATGAGCCTGATTTTTGTGGTATAGCAGCAGCTAAATAAGGCAAAATGTATCCTTTTAACATAGTGAAGAACGAGGATAACTCCTGGAGATTTGAGCTGGGTGGGATCCAATTGATCGTGGAGGGTTTTGAATTAAAAGATCAGAAGCATTGGATCACCAATCCCAATAAGGCGATCGGCTTCTTTAATATCAACGGACATCTTTACGGGATTGCCAATCAGGCCAGAGCTTTCAGCACTGCTGAGGAGTTCTATGAGATCATGCGGGAGCAGTATTCATACTTCCGTTGATTTTAATTGGGATTTCTCATATAACCCTGGCGTCTGCGTCCGATCCTGAAAACCTCGCCGGTTTCCCTGATATACCGGTAGATGTTATAGTCATTCATGGAGCGCAACTGTTCATAGGTGGGACGATAGCGCCGCAGGAAGAACTGCAGGCTATCGCCGGAAAGACCTGTGATCTCTGCTACAAGATTTTCATTAAAAACATAGTCAATATATTTTTGCTGTTCAAACCAGGTAAACTCTTTCTGAAAAGCCCAGATCTGGCGGTTCTTTTTACTTAGGGCGCTGAAGGGACTACGAATGGCTTCGACACCTGTAAGACGAGGTACCTCCAGCCATGTTCTGTACAATTCATTGTATTCGAGACTATCCTTTTGCCAGTTGCGCCGACCACCAGCAAGTTCGATCTCTGGTAACTCAATGGGACCGATCTGCATGACGATTTTGAAATACGGAGGAATCTGACCCTGTGGCAAGCGCACCCTAACCGTTTTGAAACCCAGTTTACGGAACTCGACCAGCTCACCCTTATCGGCGAGGATGGAAAAGCTTCCATTGGTATCTGACTGGGTCGAATGTGACTTATGTACATTCAGGATGTTGACGCCGCTAAGTGGTTCCCGGGTGTCCACATCGACAATATCACCCCGGATACTCTGGGCTTTTATATCTGCGAAAACCAACAATGACAGCAACAGCAGAAGTGGACGCATAGATGGTTAAAGTTAAGGTTTCGGGATTTACCCGTTAAAGCCGGGGGTGTTAAAAATGCCATTAACTTTATACCAGCCCCAAAAGAAACGCTGACAGAAACCCGGGATCCGCGGGAGATGATGGAACCATCGATCGGAACACCGGGTAAAAACCTCTAACGAATTAAAGGTAGTTACATTTATGAATCCAGTGGATATCCTCCTGATCCTGATCTTTATCCTTGCTGTCATTAGCGGATACAGAAACGGATTTGTATTTGGCTTCTTCAATCTTATTGGCTGGCTGCTTAGTCTGACACTGACACTGGTGTTGTATCCACATGTAATCCGGCTGCTGGATCTGAGTGAGGGCTCGTATAATGTGTGGACCATCCCCCTGATCTTCTTCATCTGTTTTGTTGTTATACGAATTATCATCAGCGGGTTGGCTGGCCTTGTGATCAATAGTTTTCCGCGTGTTGTTCATGAGAGTCTGTTTAACAAGGTGCTGGGTGTACTGCCGGGTGCGTTGAATGGATTTATTTATGCTGCTCTGCTGGCGACCCTGTTATTGTTATTACCCTTTTCCGCTTCAATCACCGAGAAGACCCGGGAGAGTGGGCTGGCGCTGGCCTTGTCGGAGCCTGTTTCGGAGGTAGAGGCTCGCTTGTCGCCTGTGTTCGATGATGCTATCAGGAGAAGCATTGGTAAGCTTACCGTAGCGCCACAATCCGATCAGTTCGTCAACCTTCCTTACAAAGTGAGTTCACCTGAGGCGCGGCCGGACCTCGAGGAGAAGATGCTGGCGATGATCAATGAAGAACGTGCTACTGCAGGGTTGGCGCCGTTGGCGGCGGACCATGAACTGAAGAGCGTTGCAAGAAAACATTCGGCTGATATGTTTGCCAGGGGGTATTTTTCGCATTATACCCCCGAGGGTAAGGATCCTTTTGACCGTATGCGGGCAGAGAAGGTCAGATTTATAACCGCAGGGGAGAACCTATCCCTCGCGAGAACTCTTCATATGGCGCATGATGGACTGATGCAGTCTCCGGGTCACCGTGCGAATATCCTCCGGCCCTCATTCGGGAGAGTGGGAATCGGCGTTCTGGATGGGGGGATCTATGGATTGATGATCACACAGAATTTCCGGAATTAGTACCAACGCAGGGAATCCTGATATTGAGAGGCATACTGATTGAAACGAGCTTTCAGTGCATCCGTGACCGACTCCAGGCTCTGAGGGCAGGAAGCACAGTTGTATAGTAGTTCGATCTGTCCGTCTACCGGAGCGCAATCGGGTTTGCGGGAGAAAAGATCTGATTTCGCTACTGTTTTTGGCTGTCCGTTTCTGCGGTCGAGGTGCCGGTATTTTAAATTCTGTAGCGAAATCCTTGTTTTAGTGCCTTTCACTTCGATGGCCAGTTCGCCCTGCAGTTCCATATCCTCGATGCATTCATTGAACCCGCCGTGGTAGCGCCAGGTGACCGGAAACGTGAGGGTACGCTTCTTCTTATCAATTTTTTGGTCTGCGCTATTGAGTCTTGCAAAACTTTGAGCGCGCTGGAAAACCTCGTCTGCGTTGCTGGCATTATTGACTTTGAAAACCCGCCGGTAGACAATCTTCTCACGATTCACGACGAACTTCTTTTCCGGGGCATTTCCGGTGTATCCGGATGTATCTTTCATTTCCAGCCGGAGACTACTGTCTGCTGCTGTTTCTGCGATTTCATTGTCCTGCTGTGCGAAGGCCGGAAGGCTCAGGAAGCCGAGGGCCAGTGCCACTATCGATTGCTTCATAGGGATCAAAGCTTTTATGCCATTTCCTATGATTATAGCAAGAACATGCCAGACGCATTGGTCTGTGAGGGAACCTGTTAAATAACCACAACCTCTATGAAATCCTCCTGGCGGAAATACTTTTGAGCGAGCCCGGTTAAGTCTTTGGCGGTAATCTGTTTATAGATAGAGATGTTGCGGTTGAAATGCTCTTCTGTCAGGCCGTTCAGAATTAACGTTCTCCAACGCTGGATGATCTGGAAAGGACCGTCAAGATCCCCTAGCAGGTTACCCAGGAGATAATTTTTCACCAGCAGGAGTTCTTCATCGGGGGCTGCTTCATTGCAGAGGAGGTCCATTTCCCGGTAGATTTCAGCCAGGGCGGGGTCGATGACATCGCGGCCTACCTCTGTATGAATTGTCAGGGAGCCTCCATGAACATAAGGGCCGAGCGAACTATATATCCCGTAGGTAAAACCTTTTTCTTCGCGGATATTGCTCATGAGTCGGGAGCCAAAATAACCCCCAAAAAGTGTATTCAGCACCACCATTGGTGCGAAGTCCGGATGATGCCTGTTCGGGAACAGTCGACCCAGTCGAATGGCGCCCTGTACCCCATTAGGATCGTTTACTTCATGCTTCCTGCGGGAAGCAGGAGCAGGTGCAGAGAAAGTTTCCTGCTGAAGCAGGGCTACAGGCAGGGAGGACTTTCCAAATACCTGATTTAGCTGTTGCACCTCAGCGACTCCTATTTTCCCGGACATGAAGATTCTTACCTGCGAGAGCGCGAAAGCTGTTTCATAGAACTGTTTCAGATCAGCCCTTTGAACCGCTTCGATCTTTTCGGCCCTGGAGTAACGGCCGTAGGGATGTGCTTCACCGAAAAGCAGCGCATCGATTCTCTGATTAGCGACAAACTCACATTTACGCAGACTCACCATTAGTTTCTGGATGGAATTCTGTTTGTAGAGGGCCAGTTCTTCTTCGGGAAACACGGCATCTGTGAGCAGCTCATAAACGATGGGAAGCAGTTTGGAAAGATGCTTGGTGAGGCTGAAGAGGGAGACCATGCAATAGTCATTGCCCGTATTGACGCGCAGCGTTGCCCCGTAGAATTCCAATGCCTCATTGATTTCCTGTGCAGAGCGACTGGAAGTACCATTTTTCAGGAGACCGCCCACGGTTTGAGCGACTGCTGGTTTATGTTCGTACCAGAGACCTGCGGGAAATACCCAGTCGATCTCTACCACATCCTGCGAGCCAGCGCTCAGCCAATAGACCGGCAGACCATTGTCGAGCTGCTCATGGTTAATGGGGGGAAGTTTGTAATCGAACTCGATGGCATCGTGAATTGGTGGTGGTGTGGTACGATCTAATATCATCTCCGGGAGGTTTAATATTCAAAGATAAAGGTTGGGCCAATAGGCATTCTCCCGCTTATCCAGGCGGGTGGCAATGGTACGGGCTTAATCTCTTATGAACAACGCTTTAAGTTCACCGGCTTCTTCCGGCTTCATTTTTCCACCGAGGATCAGACGAATCTGCCGTCGGCGGAGCGCGCCGTCGTACATTTTCCTATCCTCTTCAGTGACTGGGACGATCTCTGGTACTTTCCTGGGGCGGCCGTTCGGATCGAGTGCTACAAAGGTAAAGTAGGCTTCATTCGTGAGGTATTTGTACTGAGCGTGCAGGTCTTCACCCCAGACCCTGAGAAAGATCTCCATAGAGGTATTGAACGACCTTGTTACATGAGACTCAATGGTGAGCAGGTTGCCGAGCTTTATGGGATTGGCAAAGGACACATTATCGACGGAGGCAGTGACAACCGGGCAGTTGCAGTGCTTCATAGCGGAGATTGCCCCGGCTATATCCATCATATGCATCAGACGGCCACCCATGAGGTTGCCTAAGGTGTTGGTATCGTTTGGCAGGACGAGTTCACTCATGATATTGAACGTATCCTGCGGATGTTTGGAAACAGTCATAGAGAATTGTTGACCCCGCAAAGGTAAATGATTGCACCTCCCGACTATCGGGTGCCATTCACCAATTCCGGATTGCCCATTTTCCCTGTCTGATAGTCGCGGATACATCGCCGGATCTCCTCTTCTGAATTCATAACGAAGGGACCGTAGGCAAAAACCGGTTCGTTGTGAGGCTGTCCGCCGAGCATCAATATTTCCGCTCCTTTTTCCGAAAAGAGATTGACCAGGCTATCGTTTCGCTGGTAGAGCACGACCTGGTTCGGCTCGATATTCCTTCTTCCCTCAACTTCGAGCTCCCCACTGATCAGGTAAATGAAAGCATTGTGCTGCGGATCTGTAGGAATACTCAGACGTGCGCCAGGACTGAGCTTCAGGTGGAAATAGAATACCGGAAACTGCGTATTCACCTTTGACTTTTCGCCAAAGAGCTCACCCATTACGATAGTGCCTTCGATATCTTCCCTGTTGATCATTGCCATGTCCTGAGGCCGGAAGACGGAAGTTGTAGGATCTGTAAATTTCAGTCGGGAGGGCATATTCAGCCAGATCTGGAAGCCGTGGTAAATACCGCCGTCATCATATAATTTCTGTCCCGTTTCTTCCATATGTATGGCGCCCCTGCCGGAGCTGAAGATCATAAAATCGCCCTTGCTGATCTGAAAATCATAATCGAGGCTGTCGCGGTGGTGTCCGCTACCATTCAGGAAATACGTGGTGGGGATGACACCCGCATGAGGGTGGGCATCCACCCGGAGTGGTTGTTGTTTCGGGTTCAGACTGACCGGGCCAAACTCATCGAAAAAGACGAAAGGTGAGACGTAATCGTTATGATCCCCTGCGAAGGCTCTCAGAACAGGAAGTGTGCCGACCATCGAACGCTGAGCGCTGAGAACGCGGTGAACCTTGCGTTCCCTTCCGGAGATCAGCATTCCGGAGGCAGATGTAAGCAGACCAGGCACGACTACTGAGGCTCCTATGATGGCTGATCCCTTTAAAAATTCCTTTCTTGTCATAGTCAGGTAGTTGACCTTAAAATTACTGTTTTGGCAGGTAGTTGAGAATTATGGGGTCATAGGCAGGGGGGAGGTGATTTAACCCATTGACAACAGACGGGGGCATTGTTTTCTGGGAGGAATGAAAAAAGATTTATTATGCCACGTAGAGACAGACCGCAGATCAAAAACGACCGACAGTATGAGGCCCTGAGAAAGGACGGTATGAGCCAGGAAAAGGCGGCCCGGATTGCCAACACACCCAATGCCGGGAAGAAAGGCGGCAGGGCTGAAAAGTACGAGGAACGCACCAAAAAGGAGCTGATGGATAAGGCACGGCAGGTGGGGATAGAAGGCCGTTCAAAAATGGATAAGCAGGACCTTATCCGTGCCTTACGTCATCACTAAGACTACTGGATGAGTATCTTTTCATTCAGTAACTGTTCGCCCTGATCGTAAATAGAGAGAATGTAGACACCGGCTACAACAGGCCGGGAGAGCAGCAATTCGTGCATGCCCGGATGCAGCACCGCATCTACGCCTGACACCCGTGCACCCTCCAGTGAATGGAGACTTGCTTCGATTTCCCGCGTGCTTCCCTGGTGCATGAGTTCTATGACCAGATGCTGACCGCGGAGATAGTACATAAGAGGCGTCTTGTCTTTGCGGTAGACGAAAATCGTTTTATAGAATGCTTCTTTTCCGCTGGTGGAGACACTCTTCAGGCGGTAGTAACAAGCAGGGGTCAGTTCGTAGTCGTTGTAGGTGTAGTCCTGATCAGACATGGAAGCATCGTAAGGAACCATTGCGAGCTCTTCGAAGTTTCTTCCATCACTGCTTTTCTCGATGACAAATTGAAGTAGTTGCTTATGATCTCCGACACCCCAGCGGAGATGATTGTGAGTTTCTGCGGCATCACCTTCGAAATAACGCCATACGATCTCCAGCGGCGTTGTCGTGAACTGTTGTGAGACTATCGTAACCTGATCATCCTGGGCAGTTCCGTCAAGGTTTGCTGCGACCAGTTCTGCAATAAAATTGAGAGATTCGGTGGGTTCAGAAGGAGCCTGCCAGGGAATATTCAACTGAAGTTTTTTTCCTGCGATGGGTTGGGTGTGCAGGATATAGGATTTATCCCCCTCCTGCTGCAGGCTGAGATCTTCAGGCAGATCCTTCCAGGAGACCATGGCCGATCCGGAACCGATATCGGCGTAGAATTTGATCCCCCAGCCTTCTGCGTTGTCTGCTTCAGCGGTGATATTGAGCGTATAAAGTCCACCCGGTCTGAATCCGGAAACAGGTTTTCCGTTTTCCAGCAATTCTATTCTGGTGGCTATTTCCGGGTTATTAGACAGGTGGCAGACCACACAGCTCTTGTTCATTTTACCGGCTGCATTCACCTCCGGCCCGGAGGAATAGCCGAAACAGCATACAACTGCGAGCAGCATACAACCTGAAATGATCCTGTTGCGTAACCGATTGTTCATATGTCTGCGAATTTTCTTTAAAGTTAATGCAATATCTGAAACGCTGCAATATGGGATTTGGTGTGGCCGGGTAAAGGGGTGAAACCAGACGTGAAAAGCCGCTATTTAACAGTATTGGCGGGGTGTTTTAGCAGTTTTTAACGTAGGTTTGTTATTGAGTAATTTAATTCATGTTTTCCCGCCGATTCTGTTTATTCCTCATAGTCATAGTATTAGGATTCGTTGCACAGGCCCAGACGAAAAAAGTAGCGTACAAGCAACACCGGGTATTGATCCTTCTTGATGGTTCGTCCAGCATGGTGGAAAAATGGAATGGTGATGCCTCGCGGTTCAAGGTTGCCGGAAGTATCATCACCCGGTTGATGGACAGTATCTATCAGTTTAACGACCAGGTGGAATTTGCGCTGCGGGTATATGGCCATCAACATGGAGTTACGGAGCAGAACTGCTGGGATTCCCGGCAGGAGGTACGATTCAGCAAGAATAATTATACGCAGATGGCGTTGCGTCTGGAGAGCCTTCGACCTTATGGCGTGTCGCCGATTGCCTGGTCATTGCAACAGGCGGCAGAAAATGATCTTGTGAGCGAACGGGATTATGCCTACAGTTTGTTGCTGATCACTGACGGAGGAGAAAGCTGTGGAGGGGATATCTGCCAGGTGGTGCAATCGCTGCTGGAAAAGAAGGTCGACTTTAAGCCTTATATCATCAGCCTTGTGGACTATGCGCCGTTGCGTGATCAGTATTCCTGCCTGGGAACCTATCTGCAGGTAAGCAAGGAAAGTGAGATGCGGCCTGCAATTGGCACCATTGCTGAGAGCTACAGGAAGATCATGGCGATACCGATCGTAAAGCCGGAGCTGCTGCAGGCTGCTGCAACAATGAAGTCGCCGAGCGCGCTGAAGATTGATGCTGCTCCGATCAGGCCCGTGACAGACACGGTGCCCAAAGCAACGCCGGTAAAGGAAATACCGAAAACTGTTCCTCCGGCTCCGAGAGATCACGTAGCAATAGCACCGCCGCCGCAACCCCAGCCGAAGGCCATGAAGGTAGATACCAGGGCTTTCGTACCTGAGAAAATCAACCCCATCCGAACTTTTGGACTTGAGCGAATCCGGTATGCTTTATACTGGTCGACCTCTACTCCGCCGCGCAGACCCGTGCCTTATTTTCAGGCACCTGAAAGGATAGCGGAGCCCAGTGCTCCTCAAACGACTCAGAACAGAGTGACCCAGCGGAGCGTTGTCACAAGCCCTAATCCGGCGACAGCCCCTGGTACAGATAAGAAGAAAGAAGCTGTTTATACCACGACTGTGGAACCCTCGGCTGAAACCCTGCTGGAAATATACTTTACCGATGGCAAAGGCAAGTTTTATCATACAACACCTCAGATGCGTCTTATGGATGTCAGGACTGGTGCACAGATCAAGAAATTTTTCCGGACTACGGATGCGGCCGGGCGTCCCGATCCGCAGAAAGTGCCTCCTGGTAACTATACCCTTGTCATCGGCAAGACTGAAAACTATGTAGCAAAGAATGTGACCATCCAGGCGGGAAACACCAATAAGGTAACTGTAGTAGTAACTCATGGCAGTCTGAGCTTTGGGTATGATGGCAACAGGAAGCGACCTGTAGAAGAATTTACGGCAGTAGTGAAGAAGAATTTTGAGCCTGGTCCACTGATCGGACAACGTTGTACTGACCAGCGGGAATATGAACCTGGCAATTATCATATCGAGATCAATACACTGCCGATAGCCCGCAGAATGGTGGACCTTGACTTTGGCGTGAATGTTCGGGTTGATATTGATGAACCAGGATTTGTTCAGTTCACCAATGTTCAGACAAGAGGAAGGGTCTCCCTTTATTATCCCCTGGGAGATCAGTTCGTCCGTTTTCACGGTCTGGACATCAGCGGTGATCCTTCACGGCAGAAAGTGCGGCTTCAGCCGGGTGTGTACGAGGTGCGCTGGAAACCACATCCGAACATACCTGTACACGAAGAATCCATAGAGCGATTCATTGTGAAGAGCAACGAAACCACAGAAGTGGAAATTCCCTAATTAAAGGCTTCATGGAAGAAATCATCATTAAGGAAATCGATGCCAGGGCTACGGAATATCCGCAGTTGGTGGCCTTTCGTAACCGTATGCTCCGGGTGCCATTAGGTCTTAATATTTATGAGGAGGACCTATCGGATGATCAGAAAGACATCATCCTCATCGTATCTCAGGGAGAAGAGATTGTGGGCTGTGTAATGCTGCATCCGCTGGAAGAAAATGTGGTGAAGCTCAGACAGATGGCGATAGCGGAAAAGCTACAGGGCAAAGGTATCGGCAAGGTGCTGGTTGAGGATGCTGAGCAGGCTGCGGCGGAGTATGGATTCAACAAAATCATTCTGCATGCCCGCGTACATGTACAGGGGTTTTACGAGCAACTGGGCTACCAGCCGTATGGTGAGATCTTCACCGAGGTGACCATCCCTCATATTGCCATGGAAAAACAGCTCGGGTGACATACTGCAAGAGCCGGCGTGGGTTATCAACCGTCCTGTTTACTGATCCGGAGCAACTTCCGGAAGACTGGAAAAAATTGATTCCTGAGGGCCATTTTCTTTTCGGGCCGTTATTGCATAATCCGGATTTACACTGCTTTCCGGGTATCCGCATGATCCTTGTTTTGGTATATCAACATGAAAAACCAGTAGCCGCCGCATACTTTCAATACTACAGATTACATCAGGACACTTTTGATACCTCGAAGTTAGGTGCGCTCAGGCAGTTGGGCTGGTCGGCAATACATCGACTGCTGAAGCCTGGGTTACTGGTTGCCGGTCATTTATTCCGGCATGATATCCATTCCTTTTATGCAATCCCGGGCACGGGAGATTTTGAAGCCTACCAGTATTATAAATCCGCAATTGATACTGCACTGCGGAAGACCTGTGCAGGGGCGGTTCTGGTAAAGGACCTGCCTGAATCACTGGCTGTATTATTTCAGAATCATGCGCCACAGTACTTACTGTTGAGGAACGATATATCGATGGAACTGGAGATCCGTGAAGAATGGTCAGACCTGCATGATTATGAGAAAGCACTGAAACATAAATATGCACAGCGGTTCAGGAAGATCCGGTCATCCTGGAGAAATGTTGAGGTGCGTGAACTGGATGCAACTGGCGTATCGGAACAACAGGACCTGATCTTTGCGCTCTACCAGCAGGTGAGTTACCGGCAACCTGTGCGTCTGGGGTTTCTCAGCAAACACTATATCCCTGCGCTGAAACGGCTTCATCCGGAACAGTTTCACGTGTGGATGGTTTATGAGAACGGGCATTCGGTAGCCTTTTTTTCGGCGTGGGTGAAAGCGGAAGTGTTCGATATGTTCTATATCGGGATGGACTATAGCCGGAATGAGCAACTTCAGCTCTATTTCAATATGCTGTTCTTTGCTGTGGACCAGGCCATTGCTGCTGGTAAAAAGCGGCTGATATTGGGAAGGACCGCCCTGGAAGCGAAAGCCCGGCTGGGCTGTCAGCCACGTTATCTTTCCAGCTTTCTGTATATCCGCAATCCCGTGCTGCGAAGAATTGTGACCGCTGTACAGCACCGGTTGCAACTGCAGGAGGGGGATTGGGCTGCCAGGCATCCCTTCAAAGACATACGCTGATGGCTAGCGTTCTTCCAGGATCGGGATGCAATTGAACTGTCCGATCAGGATCGTATCGTAGTGGTCAGCCTTCTGAAACAAATCTGCAAACATTTCCTGTCCGGAATTGAGGTTGATATCGAGATCATAGATCAGGCTACTCAACACAACACTGCCTTCGTGAACAGAGAAGAACTTTCCTTTAAGCTTGAAATTCTCCCGAAGCAGATAAGTGTACAATTCCCTGATACCCTGTTTGGGTAACTGACAGAGGAAAGCGTCGCTGATGATGAAGTAGTTTTCAGGGTTGTAGCTGATCCTGACCTTTGCAGAGCCCTCTTCGATTTCCCATTTATTCTGTCCGGTGCGGGCTAGTTCCTTGCTGTAGCCGAGCTTTTCCAGGATCTCTTCAATGGTTCTTGCAATACCCGACACAGGTTCTTCCTCTTCATCTTCAGGAAGGGGGAAATCGATTTCGGTTCCGCAGTTGGGGCAATATTTATTCATCTCCAGCGTCTGGGCGGTTACCAGCGTGCTGCACGAAGGGCACCGGATGGCCACTTCACCTTTAATGAGGCGGTACTCTTCGAGCGCTTCTTTGAGGTAGTTTATGGGGAGGGCAAAACCGAGGTTGTCGCCACCTTTGATAATAAATGTATTAACGCCTACCACATCTCCGCTTTTATCAACGAGCGGCCCACCGCTATTCCCCGGGTTGATGGCTGCGTCGATCTGGATGTACTTGATCCCCTGCTGTACCCTGTCTACTCTAGAGATCACGCCCTGTGTAGCTGTATAATTAAGACCATAGGGATGGCCGATGGCGATGACCGTATCGCCATCTTTGAGTTTTTTATAGTCGCCTAACTTCAGGGCAGGCAGGTGTCGCATATCAACTGGCGGCTGCAGAAAAGCCAGGTCGAACTTTTCATCTGTGAACAGTACTTCTGCGAGTCTTTTGTCGAAGGTGCGACCTTTAACCGTTACCTTTCGATTGTCTTTGACGACGTGATTGTTGGTAACGATCAGATCGTAATCGATCAGATAGAATCCTGTTCCTGTTCCTGATTTTGTTGCAATCTGTACAACCGTGCTTTGATATCTTTCGATAATCTGCTGCATACTCATCCTAGTCTCTTTTGGTTTCAAGGTTCAGATTGGAAAGGTATTCTGTGAAATCGAGTCCGAACTCATACCTGTTCTCCCAGGAGATGCGCTTATGATCCCATTTGAGGTTTTTAAACTTATCTCTGAACCTTCCGATAGCAGTATCAATAGCATCCTGTATCAGGTCGATATTAAACGTAGCTTCTTTAGGGTCGTAGAGCTGATGCTTCATACCCAGCTCAGCAAAATAGTCGGGGTGCATTACCGCCATGTATATTGTGATCAGATCGGTCTGAACACGGGGCATGCTGTAGATAAACTGATTGTAGAGCAGGCCATATTCATTGATGACGAGTGCGATATCGGGATACTTGTTTTCGACATACCAGCGTGAGTCCTTGTTGGCACTGATGATATGATCACGTACCTTATCTGCTTTGGGGGGCGTGGCGATGGAGAAGGCCGATTTAGATCTGTGGAGACTGGCAGCGAATTCATCCCGGGATAGGCGCAGTAATTTCTTGATGGCGTCCTTCATCATCTGGTTTCGTTCTACAAGCGCTACTTCGTCCTTTTTATCCCAGTAGAGACCATTGATCTTCTCCAGCTCAACAAGAAGCTTGGATTCCGGGTGGATCAGGAAATCAATCTTATAAATGAGATCTAGTAACAGATAAGCGATAGCGCCGGAGAAAGCATCCTGATTCAGTTCGGCGACGCGCCCGAGGGCCTGTTCTGTCCATTTCCTGAAATACTTGTATTTGACATCGACCTCCCAATCCGGGAGCTGTTGTACATGTTCACTGTCGGTTGGATTCAGGCTCGGGAAATCTGCGATCAGGAGGTCGTCCTGCCGGTCCGCCTTGGTGGCGAGTTCCCTTAAACCATAATAGAGTTTACTGGGATTTGTGGCGGCCACATCGGAGAGGAATACCATGTACAGCTTATTTCCTTCATCCATGCCGCTATGGCTATAATAAAGGCTATAATTCATTTCCAGTAGCCGGCGCATGACAGCAGTTCTTGGAGTTTCCATGACTACCAGCGGCACCCTTGCGGTAATCTGTCCGTCTTTGATTTCGCCGTGTACTTTCTTGGAACCCTGGCAGATAGTAAATTGAAAGTTGTCGCCGTCCTGTTCTACATGTACGTTATCTTCTGCCTCGTCGCGGAGGTAATCAAAGAATGCTACAAACGCTGCTGTGTAGTTCTTTTCCTTAAAGCGATCTTCTGCGGCGTACCATTGCTGTGTTTTCCTCTGTGATTTATTGTTATCACTATACCGGCCAAAGCGGATGGAGCCCAGACCTTCGAAAACATTTACCTTTTCGCCGGACTTCAACTGACCATTCCCTTCCTCTGGCGAGGTATCCACTGCCTTACCTTTAACGTAGTCCCAGAATTTATTCAACCAATTCATTCAGAAATATCCTTTATGACCCTTCTACCACCGGCACTCCACTTGTGCGACACCCCTGAAAGTAAAAATACAAAAGACGAACCAAGTCCGGTTTAACGTCAGATAACGAATACCGGACGAAAAAATATGGGGTCGCATGCTGCGAGCCTCCTGATCGTCTGGCATTGATTAAGGGGAACTTAGCTAATGGGCTTCGAGCCAATTCAGTCCGGAACCCGCCTCAGCTACCACCGGTACTTCGTTCGGCAGGTCGAGTGCTTTTTGCATATGATCCTTAATGAGCGGCGTGATCAGTTCCAGTTCCTCATCAGGCACGTCGAAGACCAGTTCATCGTGCACCTGCAGAATCATTCTGGTTCGGAACTTCCCTTCCTTCAGCGCGTTGTGTACTCTTACCATAGCCAGCTTGATCATATCGGCTGCGGTACCCTGTATGGGCATGTTGATGGCATTGCGTTCGGCGAAGCCCCGAACCGTCTGGTTGGATGAGTTGATATCGCGGAGCCAGCGCTTTCTGCCAAGGAGTGTCTGAACGTATCCGGTTTCCCTTGCGAAGTTCATCTGGTTGTCCATGTACTGCTTGATGGAGGGGTATTCCTTGAAATAGTTTTCGATAATAGTTTTTGCTTCCGTGCGGCTGATGCCAAGGCTTTCTGCAAGTCCCCAGGCACTTTGTCCGTAGATGATACCGAAGTTGACTGCTTTGGCTGCCCGACGCATTTGTGGTGTTACCTCCTGTTCATGAACAGCATACACTTTAGCTGCAGTGGCCGTATGGATATCCTTGTTTTCTTTGAAGGCCTCTATCATGCCCTGGTCACCACTAATGGCTGCGATGATCCTCAACTCGATCTGAGAGTAGTCGGCGGATAGCAATTTCCAGCCTTCGCCGCGGGGTATGAAAGCTTTTCTGATCTCCCGGCCCCGGTCTGTACGGATGGGGATATTCTGGAGATTCGGATTGGTGCTGCTCAAACGACCGGTGACTGCAACTGCCTGATTAAAACAGGTGTGCACCCGCCCTGTCCGGGGATTAATCAGGGCAGGCAGGGCATCAACGTACGTGCTCTTCAGCTTTGTCAGTTCCCTGTAGACAAGAATATCTTCTATGATCTGGTGCTTGTTACGAAGCTTCTGGAGAACATCCTCACCGGTGGCGTACTGCCCGGTTTTAGTCTTTTTGGCACTGTCGAGCTTCATTACCTCGAAGAGCACCTCACCCAGTTGTTTGGGAGAGCCCAGGTTGAATTTAAGTCCTGCGTGACCAAAGACCCGCTCTTCGGCCAGTTTGATATCGTAATCCAGTTGCTCGCTGTATTCGCGTAGGAAGTTCACATCGATTCCGACCCCCTCTGCTTCCATTTCCATCAGTACCGGCACCAGTGGATTTTCCACCTCTTCGAGGATATTCCGAACCTCCTGTTTATCCAGCAGGGGATCGAAGGCATGTTTGAGCTGAAGCGTTACATCGGCATCTTCTGCTGCGTATTCCTTCACCAGCTCTACATCGACATCCCGCATGCTCTTCTGGTTTCTGCCTTTACCAATGAGCGTTTCGATACTTATGGGCAGGTATTGCAGGTATTTTGTACTCAGGATATCCATATTACGCTTGCCTTCCGGCTCGATCACGTAATTGGCCAGCATGGTGTCGTACAGTTTTCCTTTGAGGGCGAAGCCATAGCGCCAGAGCATGGTCATATCATACTTGAGATTCTGACCGATCCAGAGGATGTCTTCGCAGTCGAATGCCGGACGGAATAATCTAAGATGATCGCGCACCTGGGCCTCATCTCCTGTAAGCGAGACATAGTAAGCCTTGTTCTTTGTCCAGCTAAAGCTCATGCCTATGAGTTCCGCCTGGTGGGCATCTATACCAGTGGTTTCCGTATCGAAAGCAATTTCCTTTTGTTGCAGCATCTCCCGGACCAGCGACTGCATTTCCTGTTCGGAAACAATAAGTTGATATTCGTGCGGAACCTGTTCAATCGTTTTTAGTTCTTCAGGAGGGGCTTCCTGGACTACTGCGGCAGGGCGTTCCACCACAGAAGACACAGCAGTTCCGTTAGTGGCACCCTGGCGGATGGGATTGCCGAACAGATCTGTGGGCACTGTCGCGGGGCCTGCAGCGATACCGATATGATCTTCTCCCAGGATCCGTTTGCCCAGTGCTTTAAATTCCAGCTCGTTAAATATCTCTTTCAGCGCCTCGCGATTCCAGTCCTTTACGCGAAAATCTTCTTCATGGAAATTGATTGGTACATCCGTGATGATGGTGGCCAGTTTTTTACTCAGGATCGCATTTTCCTTTCCGGCCATGATCTTCTGACCCATGGCCCCTTTGATCCTTTCTGCATTTTCCAGGACATTGTCCAGCGTGCCATATTCCGCCAGCAATTTAGCGGCAGTCTTCTCTCCCACCCCTGCGATACCAGGTATGTTATCGACTGCATCGCCCATAAGCCCCAGCATATCCACTACCTGACTTACGGAGCTGATATTCCATTTAGCGCAGACCTCCTGTGGTCCGAGGATCTCGACACCGCCGCCCTGGTAAGAAGGCTTATAAATGAAGATATTGTCCCGGACAATCTGCCCATAGTCCTTGTCGGGTGTCACCATATAAACTGTATAGCCCAGATCTGCTGCCTCGAGCGCCAGCGTACCAATGACATCGTCTGCTTCGAAGCCATCCTTTTCCAGGCAGGGGAGGTTGAAAGCCCTGATCAGCTTTTTGATATCGGGAATTGCGGCGGAAAGATCTTCGGGAGCTTCCTGGCGGTTGGCCTTATAGTCGACGAAATCCGTGTGACGTTCCGTGGCGACCTCTGTGTCAAAAACCACAGCGAGATGTGTGGGTCGTTCTTTGTTGATTAGGTCGAGCAGTGTGGTGGTGAAACCGAACTGGGCGTTGGTATTTCTTCCCTTGCTGGTGATCCGGGGGTTGCGGATGAGGGCGTAGTAGGCTCTGTAGATCAGGGCCATGGCGTCCAGCAGGAACAGCTTCTTTTCTGACATTCAGCGAAGTTAAAGAAAAGGGAAGTGCTGTGTAAACAGCCACTGGCGTGAGTATGCCTGAATACGGAAGGAAAATAAGTTCCTGCCGGTCAGCAGATCTTTAACCAAACTTCACCATGATCTTACACCACCAGAATTGCTGACTGACCGGCAGCAACTTCAACGCAGATTGGTTTTTAAACACCGTGCCAGCCCGGGTGCGAGTCAATGCTTAATTTCAAACTCTGAAAAGACAACTATGGCATTAAGCAGGATCTGGTCGGCGTTTATCCTGATCGCTATTCTGGTAGCAACAATCCGGGCGGTGTCGGGTGATGAGCAAATCTTTACCCGGATGGTGACTGGCAAGGCAGATGATGCGTATGATCCCGTACGGTATGTGATGGCTGGCGATCCGGGAACAGCCGGCATCACATCGAAGGACGGTTTTACAGCATATCTGGGTGGCTATGGCTTTGTAGCTGCTGATACGCAGCATCCGGCTGAGGTTGTGATTACAGAAATGCCCGGTGATGATTCCGCGCGCTATTATCAGCAGTTGTATCCTCAGGCTGAATTTTATACTTACCGGACAATACAATCGAGACTGAAGAAAAAAGCCGACGGCATTATCGAGACTGCGAAGGTGGCGGTGAATATCAGTATCGGTCTGATTGGCATCATGGCTTTGTTCATGGGATTTATGAGCATTGCTGAGCGAGCCGGGGGTGTAAGGCTCATCTCCAGGGTTATCGGGCCGTTTTTCTCGAGGCTGTTTCCTGAGCTGCCCAAGAACCATCCCGCGATGGGGCATATGATGATGAACTTTTCGGCAAATTTGATGGGGCTGGACAATGCTGCCACGCCCTTTGGCATCAAGGC